>DNFL01000179.1 GCA_003486945.1 Hyphomonas sp.
AGCGCCGCTTCGCTCTCGATCAATTCTGCGTGCGCCTGCTCACGCCGCACGCGCAAGGTCACCAGCGATTGCTCGGCCTTCGTCGCCTGCTCTTCCCGGCGGCGCGCTTCCAGCGCCGCCGTCAGGAGATCGTTATCCAGCGTGCGCAGATCCGTTACGGCGGCCTGCCCTTCCTTTTCCAGCGCTGCCAGCTGCGTGACGGCCGCCTTGCGCTCGGCTTCCAGCGCCTCAAGCTCCGCGCGCGTGAACGTATCCGGCGCCACTGCCATCAGCAGGGGCACGAAAAGAAGGCTCGCAAGAACGACAGCAGGGCGGCGCATCCGGCAACCCTTGCCCGAGAAGCCTCACTTTGACGTTAATCGCGAGCGTCTTTCAAACACCGCCTCTACCCGCGCAGCGCGTTAAGGTCCTGGTAAAGTCCGGCGCATTGATCGGTCAAGAAAATATGCTGTACACGGAACGTTTTCACATCGAAGGCCGGCGCATGCACGGCCAGATGGCTGATCACATCCAGCAGGGTTTCCGCATCCCGGAAAAAACTCTCCGGCGGCTCGGCGTCCAGCCCGTGCACGCCCGCATTGCGCAGGCTCACCACCCGCTCAATGGCGTGCAGCCGTCCGGTCGTCAGCTCCAGCTTCTCCGGCGGCGAAAGATACTCCTGCGACCGCGCCCGGCGCAGCAACAACGATACGGGCGCCACCCGGTCATCCTGCGGCGGATCGAGCACCGCCTCCAGCGTCGCCGTGTCATATCCGGAAAGCGCCGCCACCAGCGCACATTGCAACGCGCTCACCATGCCCACCGCCACCCATCGCAGCCGCTGGCGATCTTCGCGCGCACCTTCCGCTTCCCGCCGCGCCAGCTTCAGCGCCTCGATCGCGCCGTCCAGCGCAAGGCGGATGCGCGTCTCGGGGTCTGAACTGACACTCGGATGATAATCCATGGCATTCACTGCCTCGCAGGCCGCCGCGCGCTGATCAAGCCCCTTCCCCAAACTGACAGCCCCCTGACAGCGCATGTCAGGACGCGCTCAGTGCCCAGCGCGTAAGTCCTCAGCAAGGCCGGAACGCTCCGGTATCAAAGCAGGAAGGAACTCCACATGAAACTTATCCTCGCCGCCCCGCTCGCCGCGCTTCTCCTCGCCGCGCCCGCGCCCCTCGCTCTCGCACAGGGCGCTGACGATTTCCTCGCCGCTCCGGCCACCGGCTCCGTCAGCCGCGAGGAAGCCCTCGACATCGCCCGCTCGAAAGGCATGACGCGTCTCAAGGAAATCGAGCGCGATGATGGCAAGTGGGAAATCGAAGGCTGCATGGCCAATGGCCGCGAAATCGAAATCGACATCCGCCGCAGCACGGGCGCCATAGTCAAGCTCGAGATCGACGATCACGACGACGATTGCTGATCCTTCAGCCAACCCGGCGCGCGCGCCATGCTTCCGCCGTCTGTCCGTACACGTCCCAAACCGTGTGCGGCACAGGCGGTGGCGCCACGGCCTCTCTCAGCTTGCGAGAACCCAGCCGCTCGGCCACCTTGATCGAGGGCGCATTCTTCGGATCGATACAGTGGATGATCTCGTCCCAGCCGAGAATATCGACCGCATAGTCCATCGCTGCACTCGCGCCTTCGATGGCATAGCCCCTGCCCTGCGCGGACTTCAGGAAACCCCAGCCCACTTCCGTGCCCGGCCAGCCTTCCGGCTGCCAGGGCCCCAGCCGGCCAATCCACTGCCCGCTCGCTTTCTCCACCACCGAGAACATCGAGAAGCCGCGGATCGTCCAGGCCCCCGACAGCACGCACAGCGTCCGCCATACAGTCTCGCGCGGCTGCACGCCGCCGATGAACCGCGCCGTCTCCTCATCCGCCATCAGCGCGCAGAAGCCTTCATAATCCTCCGCCCGCGGAGGACGAAGGATCAGGCGCGGCGTTTCAATGACAGGGCCGGAAGCCATGCGGGATCAGGCGAGGCTGGGGTCGATGCCCTTGCACGCCTCGACAAGGCCCTTCACCGAAGCGACGGACTTCTCGAACATCGCCTTCTCGGCCTCGTTCAGGTCGAACTCGACAATCTTCTCCGCGCCGCCAGCGCCGATCAGCGTCGGCACGCCGACATACATGTCTTTCACGCCGAACTGGCCGGTGCACCAGGACGCGACCGGTAGCACGCGCTTCTGGTCGCCGAGGTAAGACTTCGCCATCGCAATCGCGGACTCGGCTGGCGCGTAGTAGGCAGAGCCGGTTTTCAGGAGGTTCACGATCTCGCCGCCGCCCTTGCGCGTGCGCTCGACGATGGCGTCCAGCTCCGCCTGGCTCATCCAGCCCTGCTTGACGAGTTCAGTCAGCGGCAGGCCGCCCACAGTTGAGTGGCGCACCATCGGCACCATGTCATCGCCGTGCCCGCCCAGCGTCCAGGCATGAATGTCGGCCACCGACACGCCGGTCTTCTCCGACAGGAAGTAAGCAAAGCGCGACGAGTCCAGCACGCCCGCCATACCCACCACTTTCGAAGTCGGCAGGCCGGAGAACTGCTGCAGCGCCCAGACCATCGCGTCCAGCGGGTTGGTGATGCAGATCACGAATGCGTTCGGCGCATGCGCCTTGATGCCCTCGCCCACGGCCTTCATGACCTTCAGGTTGATGCCCAGCAGGTCGTCCCGGCTCATGCCCGGCTTGCGCGGCACACCGGCGGTCACGATGCAGACGTCCGCCCCGGCGATGCCGGCATAGTCATTGACGCCCTTCAGGTCGACCGAGGCGCCGTAAACCGGTGTCGATTCGGCGATATCCAGGCCCTTGCCCTGCGGCAGGCCCTCCGCGATGTCGAACAGGATCACGTCGCCCAGCTCTTCGCGGGCGCTGATATGAGCGAGCGTACCGCCGATCATGCCGGAGCCGATCAGGGCAATCTTGTTGCGGGCCATGTGTATCTCCTCGGAATATGGGCGCGGAAACCGGTTGCGCCGGACCCCTAGCCGAGCCTGCCGCGCCGCGCAATGCGACCAGAATGTGAAACGCCCCGCGAGGGGTCTCGCGGGGCGTCCGGTCTGGTTGGGTTCAGGACCCCTCAGTCGCGCGAGAGCAGCGACATCAGGATCGTGAACATGTTGTAGAACATGATGAAGAAGTTGAGCGCGCCCCAGTTCGTCATCACGGCCAGCGAGCGCTGGTCGCCTTCATTGACGAAATAGCCCTGCTTCAGCTCCTGCGTCTGGAAGGCCACCAGCACGCCCGAAATGCCCAGCACGGCCACCTGGATGATCACTTCCATCATGCCCGAAGGCGGGAACAGGAAGCTCAGCAGCGAGATGCCGATCACGCCCCACAGTGCGAACACGGCAATGATGCCGATCGGGCGCAGGTTCATCTTGGTCATGTAGCCGAACAGGCTCAGCGCGCCGAAGGCCGACGCCGTCAGCAGGAAAGCCTTGGTCATGATCAGGAAGTTGACGGTCAGCGAAGCGCCGCCGCGCGTCGACACGCTGGTGCCCGACATTGCCATCACGACCCAGATCGACAGACAGACACCGAGCATCGACACGATGGTCCAGTAGAGAATGCCGGTCGCCAGCGGTGACGGGTTCTTCATCAGGAAGGCCGAGCCGAAGATCAGCGCCAGCGGTCCGAACTGGAAGACGTAGAAGAGCGGCGAGCCAAGCAGCAGCTGCGTCAGGCCCGGCACGATGCCGGAGCCGACCACAAAGGCAATCGCGCCAGACAGCGCAATACCCAGGGCAAGCTTCTGATAGACCCCGAGCATGAAAGAGCGCAGGCCCGCATTGACGGACGTATCCATCGTGCTGGCATCCATGGCCCCAAAAGTCCGGTTGAAGTCATTCATCGTTTGTTGAACCCTTTCTTTGATCGCAGACGCCCTCCGGGCGCTGTTTGAGCAATATATGGATGCCTTCGCCGCGCTCCGCAACAGAATCCGGACCCGCCAGTCCCTCACATTTCAGTCAGGGGTTTCAGCGCTTCCGCATGGGCACCTCAAAATCACTCAAACATTCATTTGGAAATATTTGAAACACCAAGAAAAAGTCTTGCGAATACAAATATCGCAACAGTCTCGGATTTGTAATTTGCAATACGCCAGCCACTCGCGCCAGTGAACGGCTAATCACTGTTGACTCGCACCTTAGGCGAACATAAAGGCGGATTCAGGCTGTGTTATCCGCAGTTTGGATCGTGAGTAAAAGCCACAGCTATAAAGGGGAAAAACATGGCTGATGCATCGGCGTATGCCGAGAATATCAAGAAGTATGCAAAAAATTACAATAAACCTGCCGCCGAGAAAATCGTCGGGCACCTTGGCATTGCCCTGCGCAACAAGGACTCGTCGATCGTGGCGTGCAGCGATGATGGAGAACTCGACCGGATCCGTGAGAAATGGTGCCGCACCAAACTCGGACTGGCGCACAATCAACAGGAACTCGACGCTGGCATCCAGGCTATCTGCGAGAAGATGAAGGCCGAGGGGGGCCAGAAATCTCGCGTGACCTTCTACTACCTGCTGGCCGAACACTTCGGCAAACTCGAAGCCCTCGCCGGCTAATTGCCGGCAGCCATAATATCCTGAGAGAGCGACTTCGACCCGGCCAACAGCCGGGTTTCTTTTTGCCCGCCGCCATGCTCAACACTGGCGCCGTCATGCTCCGCCTCTTCGCCGCCCTGCCGGTGCCGCCGGAAGTCTCCCGGCCGCTCCTGACGCTCCAGAAAGATCTACCCGGCGCCAGCTGGCGGCCGGAGGAAAACTTCCACATCACCCTCTGCTTCTATGGCGAACTCAGCCATGGCGAAGCGCGCGACCTAGACGACCTGCTCGGCGCCGTTGACCGCCCCGCCTTCGAGATCGCCCTCGAAGGCGCCGGCTGGTTCGGCCGGCGCGAGCCCACCGCCGTCTGGGCCCGCGTGCGCGAAAGCGACGAGCTCAGAGCCCTTGCCAGCCAGTGCGAACGCGCCGCGCGCCGCCTCGGCATCGCCCTTGAGAAACGCCCCTTCACCCCGCACATCACGCTCGCTTACTGCCACGGCACGCCGCTGGACGAGGCCCGCGCCTGGACCGAACGCCACCAGGCGCACCGCAGCCCGCCCTGGCAGGCGAGCCACTTCCACCTCTATTCCAGCCAGTCCCGCTCCGGCGGCCCCTCGCGCTATATCGCCGAGGCCGACTATCCCCTCTCCGGGCCCCTCTCCGGCTTCACCGCGCCTGAAGGAATGTGTTGATCGTTAGCCGCCCGGCTCGCGGATCGTCCGAAAAGCCGAAGTCTTCCGGGATCGTCCCGGAATGCAGCGTCCAGCCGCGATAGATCACCAGCCGGTTGAACACCGCGTCGACACGGTAGGTCTGTTCGAACTGCGCCGTGTCGCCGCGCAGATAGTCCGCACCCGGAAGACCGCCGCGCGCTGTCTCCGCCTCGATCATCTCAGCATAGTCCGCCATCCGCGACAAGCTCACCGTCTCGAAGCCGCTCGCCCGGTGCCGGTAAAACGCCGTGCCGCCCTGCGCCCCCGCGCACAGGTAATGCAGCACCGCAATGCGGCCCGCATCGGTCGAATCGAAATGCGGCAGGCGCTGGATCGGCCGCAGCGCTTCCGGCCGCGTCGTAACCAGCGAGTAATTGCACTCGACCAGGCTCGCGCCCCTCGCCAGCCCGAACACATTCGTCAGCACATCCTGCAGGATCGGCATGCGCTCGCCGAGATAATTGGCATCGGCCGGCGCACGCACGCCCGGATAGTGCGGCCCCAGCTGCGTATAGCTCTTGCCGGCCGCCGTCTCGACCAGCCCCGCCGGGTCCGAACTGAACTCATCGATAATGACAATCGGCTCGCGCTCATGCCCGATCCGCCCGATCACCGGAGACGGCGCCGTCGTCATGCAGATGCCCTCCCCGTGCGCTGCGCCAACTTCTAGGCGAGCCGCCACCCCCCATCAACGCCCGCACTGCTATCGGCACGGGATGTGCCGGAGATGAAACCATCGATGGGGTTGCGCTTGCGGCCCTGACCCGGGCCAACGTGAACGAAGCGATACGGGATTAACCACAGCCCTGAGCCGGGTCCATCTGAGCGCAGCAATACGGGATCAAAACAAAGGTGGTGCCCCTGGCCGGACTTGAACCAGCACTCCTTTCGGAAGCGGATTTTGAATCCGCCGCGTCTACCATTTCACCACAGGGGCTGCCCGGGAGGGTGAGCGGCTCTCCTGCCTGACGGGTAAGTGATATGTCAATCTCCCGCTGCTAGGCCCCGTCTGCTATGACCCCGCCCATGACCCCAGCCGCCGAAACCCGCACCCTCCTGCAGACCATCGAGCAGATGGCCGCCGCCGCCCCGGAGGAAGGCTTCACCTTAAGCGAAATCTTCGACCAGCTGGACGAGAGCGCGTTCGGCGCCACGCTGTTCCTGCTGGCCCTGCCCTGCTGCATCCCCTTCCTCTACATCGTGCCGCAGATCGTTGCCGTGCCGATGATGGCGCTCGCCGTGCAGATGTTCCTCGGCCGGGAAGAGCCCTGGCTGCCCTCAGGCCTCGCCCGCCGCCGCATCGACAAGGCCGGCCTCACCGCCATGGCCACCGGAGGGCGCAAATGGTTCGGCTGGATCGAGGCGCTGATCCGCCCGCGCCTCAGCTTCATCACCGGTCCGCGGTCCGAACAGGTCGTCGGCGCCTTTCTCGTGTTTTTCTGCTGTTCCATTCTCGTGCCTCTGCCGGGCACCAACACCGTGCCGGGCTTTGCCGTCGCCATCGCCTCTTTCGGCCTGATGCAGAAGGATGGGCTCGCGGTCATCGCCGGCCTCATCCTCGGCGTCGCCTGGATCGGTATGCTGATCTTCGGCGCCTTCACCGGCCTCGGCTTCCTCGCTGGCGTCCTCACCGGTTCGTGACGCTCCGCCGCATTGCGGCCAGCCCGGCGATGGCCTTCAACTCGCCGCCATGAACGCGCTCACGACGCTCCTCACCGGCTGGCGCTGGCCCGTCATCGCCCTCCTCGCCTCAGCCGCGATGCTGGCGGGCGCGCATGCCTTCGAAACCTTTGGCGGCCTCTATCCCTGCCCCCTCTGCCTGCGCCAGCGCGAGGTCTACTGGGCCCTGATCGCGATGACCCTCACCGGCCTCGCCATCTGGCGCCTCGTGCCCAAGCGTCGTTTCCTCGTCGCGCTGAACGTCCTGATCGGCCTCGTTTTCCTCACCGGCGTTGTCGTCGCCTTCTACCATGCCGGGGTGGAGTGGCAGGTCTTCCCCCCGCCGGATGGCTGTTCCGGCGGCCCGGGCACTGATCCGATGAATTTCGGCGATATCGACCAGCCGATGAAGATCGCGCTCTGCACCGCGGCGCCCTTCTACTTCATCGGCCTGTCGATGGCCGGCTGGAACGGCGTCATCTCGGCCGTGCTCGCGGGCATCAGCTTCGCCGCCGCCGCCATCACCTTCCGCCACTACCGGACGAAATAGCTCGCCGCCGCCGCGCCGAGCGCAATCACCGCCACCACCGCCGCAAACACGCGCAGCCGCCGCATCCAGATCGGCAGGCCTGCGCCGTTCCCGTCCCAGACCCCGTGCAAGAGGTGC
>DNFL01000105.1:0-292 GCA_003486945.1 Hyphomonas sp.
GATCAGGATCAGGAACACCATGGATGTAATGTGCGTCGCGCTCTTCAGCGCCGGCTTCAGCTGCGTACGTTGCCAGAGAACAACCAGCGATGCAGCAAGCGCGGCAAAGAACACAAGCGCGGCCAGCGCCGTCACGCCCATGCCCGCCGCGGCTAGGCTGGAATGTTCGATATCGCCGACGCGCAGGTCCAGCGTGTTGCGCAGGATCAGGATCACCGGCAGGCTCGCAAAGCCCGCGAGGATCACCAGTGACAGCCGGCTCTTCGCGTCCACCGACAGGCGCAGCCCCGCT
>DNFL01000105.1:531-10868 GCA_003486945.1 Hyphomonas sp.
CCACCGACAGGCGCAGCCCCGCCAGCAACAGCGCGCCGCCCGCGCCGATGGCCGCAGCCTCCGTAGGCGGAGCAATCCCGCCGAGGATCGATCCAAGCACCGCCACGATCAGCGTCAACGGCGCGCCAAGGCCGATGGCCACCTGCTTCAGTGTCAGCGGCGGCACACTGTCATCGCGCTGCGCCACAGGGCAGGAGGCAGGCCGGAAGATCGCCATCGCCGCCACCCAGGCAAGATAGAACAGCACAAGCAGCAGGCCCGGGATCAGCGCGCCGGCAAACAGGTCGCCGACCGAGACGACCGCAGAGCCCGCGCCGGTTCGCAGGCTCGCCTGGCTCGCCGCGTTGGAAATCGCGTCCGCCAGAAGGATCAGCACAATGGAGGGCGGAATGATCTGCCCGAGCGTGCCGGAGGCCGCGATGGTGCCGGTGGCAAGACGCGGATCATATCCCTGCCGCAGCATCGAGGGCAGGGCGATCAGCGTCATGGTGATCACGGTCGCGCCGACGATGCCGGTCGATGCCGCGAGCAACGTGCCGACAAGGATCACCGCAAAGCCAAGCCCGCCGCGCACTCCGGTCAACAGCCGGCTCGCAATCGTCAGCAGGTCCTCCGCCACGCGCGAGCGTTCGAGGATCACCCCCATCAGCACGAACAAAGGCACCGCAATCAGCGTCTGGCTCTGCATGATCGAGCCGCCTTCGATCCGGCTCGGGAAGGCTTTCAGGAACGTGTCCGGAAACACGCCGAGCGCGATGCCGATCAGCGCGAAGATCAGCGCCACGCCGCCCAGCGTCAGCGCCACCGGATAGCCCGCAAGCAGGCCGCCGAGCGCGACGATGAACATCGTGATGGCGAGAATGGCTTCAAGCTCCATGGCCGCTCGCCTCCGCATCTGCGGCAGGCTCTGCCGGGGGCAGGGCGCCGGTCAGGCGCAGCGCGGCCTTCAGGCTTTCCGACAGGCCCTGCGCCATCAGCAGCACGGCAAAGGCGGGTACCATCGTCTTGAACAGGAAGAGGATCGGCAGGCCGTCAGACTCGCGCGAGCCTTCCAGCAGCATCCAGCTGCGCGCAAGGCCGGTCTCGCTGGTGGTGATGATCCGTACACAGACCGGGAAGAGGAAAAGGTAGGCGCCCGCCAGTTCGATCCAGTTGCGCCCCGCTTCGCCAAAGCGCGGGCGCAGGATATCGACGCGCACATGCGCCCCGTCCCGCAGCGCCGCAGCCCCGCCCAGCATGAACATCGCAGCAAAGGCATACATCACGATTTCGCTGAGCCAGGTGTAGGAGAGGCCGAATGCATAGCGCAGCACCACCACGGCCAGCTGCGCGAAGATCAGCACCGCGCCCGCAAACATCGCCGCGCCGAGCGCCGTGCCCGTGATCCGGTCGATCAGCGCGATCACACGCTTCGCAACGCCGTCCAGCAGGCCCGGCACCGCCAGCGCCAGAAGCGGCAGAGCGAACAGGGGTAGCGAAGCAAAGCCTGCCCATTTGAACACAGTGCCCATCGCGCCAAGAAGCTGCGGATCCATTGCCGGCGCCCCGCTACTTGCCGAGCGCGCGGGCGGTGTAATACGCGCCGTCGGAAGTGCCCGCCCAGCCGCGCATCAGCTTCAGCGAGCGCTCGAAGCTCTCATAGATCCGTTTCTCGATGCCGTCCTTGCCGCTCGCCGCGCGCACATCGAACGCCGCTTCCGACATCCGCTTCACCACTTCCTCCGGGAACGAACGAAGCTGCGTGCCATGCTCGCGCACAAGCAGGTCGAGATGAACGGAGTTCTGGTAAGTGAACTCGCCGAGCGCAATATGATTACAGGCTGCGCAGGCGGCCTTCAGGATCTCCTGTTCGCTCGGGATCAGGCTGTCCCAGACCTGCCGGTTGATGCCGACCGCAAGGCTCGCGCCCGGTTCATGGAAGCCGGGGCCGTAATAGTAGGGCGCCTCGCGGTGGAAGCCGAGCGCATAGTCATTCCACGGGCCCACCCATTCGGCCGCATCAATCGCGCCCGTCTGCAGCGCCTGATAGATCTCGCCGCCCGCCAGCGCGATGGAAGCCCCGCCCAGCGCGCGCAGCACTTCGCCGCCTTGTCCCGGAATACGCATCTTCAGGCCGACGAAATCGTTCAGTGTGCGGATTTCTCTGCGGAACCAGCCACCCATCTGGTGACCGGTATTCGCGCCCTGCAAGGACTTGATGCCGAACTGGCCGGCAAGTTCGTCCCAGAGTTCCTGCCCGCCGCCGAAATCAATCCAGCCCATAATCTCCTGCGCCGTCATGCCGAACGGCACGGCGGTGAAGAAGGGAAACCCGGTGGACTTCGCGGTCCAGTAATAATCCGCGCCGTGATACATGTCGGCCGAACCGTTGGCGACCGCATCGAAGCTCTCGAAAGGCGGTACCAGTTCGCCCGCGGCGAACACCTTTATCTCCATCAGCCCGTCAGACATCGTGAACACGAATTCGGACAGGCGCTCTGCCGCGCGTCCGAGGCCGGGCAGGCCCTTCGGCCAGGTGGTTACCATGTTGAAGCGGCGCCGACTGCGGCTGATCGCCGGGCCGGAAAGCGCCTCGCCGGACTTCGGATTCGCGAAGGTCGCCGCTGCGCCGGCTGCTCCAAGCAGCCCCGCGCCGACCAGATTGCGCCGGTTGATCATGCCATTGCCTCCCCAGCTGCCGCCCGCCGGTCTTCTGCCGGTCAGGGGCCTTGCGGCTTACTCGTCGTCTCTCAAGAGCCGCCAGCGATCCCCGTCAAGCACTTCCAGCGGCTGGTAGCGGCGCTTGTAGGCCATCTTCGGGCTGCCCTTCACCCAATAGCCGAGATAGAGGTGGGGCAGGCCCAGCTCCTGCGCATGGCGAATGTGATCGAGGATCACATGATGGCCCAGGCTGCGGGCATCCTTCTCGGGATCGAAGAAGGTGTAGACCATCGAGAACCCGTCGCGGAGAATGTCGGTGATCGAAGCGGCAACCAGCGGCGCGCTTTCTTCCAGCCCGTCGCGGTATTCGAAGATCAGGCTCTGCACCGGGCTGCCGCCGACCATGGCGACATAGTCCCGGTAGGTCATCTCCGACATGCCGCCATTGTCATGGCGATGCTTCACATAGGCTTTCAGCAGGCGGAACTGCTCGCGCGTCGCCTGCGAGGCGACCGGGCGGCGCACCAGGCCCTCATTCTTCGCCAACACCTTGCGGTCATTGCGGCTGAAGGTGAACTCCCGCGTCGGCACGCGCACGCTGCGGCAGGCATTGCAGCGCAGGCAGGCGGGCCGGTAGGCAATCGACTGGCTGCGGCGGAAACCCGACTGGCTCAGCGCATTATGCACCGCATCGGCTTCCGGAATGGCGAGATTTGTGAAGGCCTTGCGTTCCTTCCGGTCCGGCAAATAGGGGCAGGGACTGGGGTTCGTCACATAGAACCTCAGCGACCGCTCAAGCCCGGCCGGTAACAGATGGGAATCCGTAAACTTCATGTCTGTCGACGATACACTGCGCCGGGCCCGCGCCAATAGGCCAAATCAGGGGAGGTAGCCTCGCGCGGCAAAAAAGTCACACGGGCGTGGCCCGTTTGCATCAACGAAGCTCGGACAGATGCACTTTCAGGCTAATCCGGCGGTTGCGAGCATTGTGCGGCTCGCCGGGATTCAGGGGCTGGGTATCCGCAAGGCCGGTCACCGCCCGCACCCTGCCATCCGCCACCCCGCTCGCTGTCAGCAGGCGCCGGGCTTCATGCGCGCGGTCGGAGGAAAGCTCCCAATTAGAATATCCAGCCCCGGCCAGCCCGAAAGCGTCCGTATGACCTTCAATGGACAAGGCGTTCGGCAGATCGGCCAGCGTCACCGCCGCCGCCTCCACCAGCGCCCGGCCTTCCAGCGTCAGGGCGCCGCGGGCGCTCTCGAACAGGGGCCGGCCTTCGGTATCCACCAGGTCAATCCGCACCCCGTCTGGCTCCGCCGTCAGCACAACGCTCTCGCCGGCCGCCTTCAACACTTCGGAAAGGGTCAGCAGGCTGAAAAGGCGGTCCGCCTCCACCGGCACGTCCCCGGTGGTGGCAAGGGAGGTGTCGGCAGGGCGGGGCTTGAACTCGGCAGCAATGGCGGCGCGGCTTTCTGGGGAAACGCCGCTGACCAGCCACATCAACAGGAAGAAAGCCATCAGCGCCGTCAGGAAGTCGGCATACGCAATCTTCCACGTGCCCATTTTACGGGCCGGGAAGGCGGGCATTCTGCCCGCACGTGTCCGGAGGGTTGTGGCGTGAGCCATTCGTCCTGGTCCTGTCCTTCTGACGGCACCGTCATCCCTATCAGGTCATGGTGAAACCCACGCTTCGGGCAGGGGTGGGATTTCGATGAAATTCGATCTATTGCGTCCGCAATCCCGTCCCAAAAGGAGACAGTCATGGCGCGCACCGCATTCCTCGGCCTTGGAGTTATGGGCTTTCACTTGGCCGGCCACCTGGCGCGGGCAGGCCATCAGGTTACCGTCTGGAACCGCTCGGCGGCGAAATCCGAAGCTTGGAAAGCCGTCCACCGGGGCGACATCGCCAAGGACCCCGCCGCCGCCGTATTCGGCGCCGAATACGTCCTGATGTGCCTCGGCGACGATCCGGACGTGCGCGCCGTGTTCGACGCCTTCGAGCCGAGCCTCGGCGCCGGCATGACCGTCATCGACCACACCACCGCCTCCGCCGGCCTCGCCCGCGATCTCGCCGTCCGCTGCAAGGCAAAGGGCGCTCGCTTCATCGACGCCCCGGTTTCCGGCGGCGAGGCGGGCGCGATCAATGGCAAGCTCACCATCATGTGCGGCGGCGAGGAAACCGCCTTCGCAGCTGCCGAGCCGGTGATGAGCGCCTTCGCCCGCAAGATCACCCTCATCGGCGATACCGGCGCCGGCCAGCTCGCCAAGTCCGTCAACCAGATCTGCATCGCCGGAATCGTGCAGGGCCTCGCCGAGGGCCTGCACTTCGCCGAGAAAGCGGGGCTCGACGCTGCAAGAGTGATCGAGGCGATCTCCGGCGGCGCGGCGCAGAGCTGGCAGATGGAAAACCGCTGGAAAACAATGACCGAAGGCAAGTTCGATTTCGGCTTCGCGGTCGACTGGATGCGCAAGGACCTGCGCATCACCCTCGACGCCGCCCGCGACACCGGCGCCAGCCTCCCCCTCACCGCCATGGTCGACCAGTACTACGCCGACGTCCAGGCAATGGGCGGCAACCGCTGGGATACGTCGAGCCTCATTGCGCGGTTGAACAGGACGCCCTAATCTTCCGTGATCGGAGGAGGGGATCCATGGCCAAGGCAAAGTACGACCTGAAAACCAAAGCGACCGAAATCACGCCAAAGGATTTCATCGCCGCAATGGAAGACGGCCCGCGCAGGGCCGACGCTGAAACGCTGCTGAAATGGATGACGAAAGTCACCGGCCTGAAACCGAAAATGTGGGGCCCAAGCATCATCGGTTTCGGCCGTTATGCCTACACCTATGACAGCGGCCATTCCGGTGAAATGTGCATGACCGGCTTCAGCCCCCGCAAGGCGAACATGGTCCTCTACATCCTGCCGGGCTATACGGACATCTCCGACAAACTCGCCCGCCTCGGCAAACACAAGATCGGCAAGAGCTGCCTGTACATTAACAAACTCGCTGATGTGGACATGAAGGTGCTCGAAGAAATCGTCGAATTTGGCCTCGCGCACATGCGGAAGAATCATCAGACCTGGGATAAGTAGGCCAGCCCCTCACTTCCCGCGCCGCTCAGGCGCGTGCCCCTCCTCTCCTGGAGGGAGAGGGGTTTGGGACTCCGCCGTACGCGCAACGCAACACCTCTCCCATTCATGGGAGGTGAGGGCAGCAATGCTCGCCGCTGCCGCACAAATTCAGCCCAGCTTCTCCGCCGCCCGTTCCGCGAAATAGGTAATCACGCCCGCCGCGCCCGCGCGCTTGAAGCACATCAGCGTTTCCATCATCACGCGGTCGCCGTCGATCCAGCCGTTCTGCGCCGCCGCCATGATCTGCGCGTATTCGCCGGAGACCTGATAGGCCAGCGTCGGTACGCCGAACGTGCTCGACACCCGCTGCACGATGTCCAGATAGGGCAGGCCGGGTTTCACCATCACCATGTCCGCGCCCTCGGCGAGATCGAGCGCCACTTCGCGCAGCGCTTCGTCCGTGTTCGAAGGATCCTGCTGGTACGTTTTCTTGTCGCCCTTCAGTGCCGCTGCCGAGCCAATGGCTTCGCGGTAGGGGCCGTAGAAGCCGCTCGCATACTTGGCGGCATAGGCGAGGATCATCGCATGCGTGAAGCCCTCTTCCTCCAACGCCGCGCGGATCGCGCCGATGCGCCCGTCCATCATGTCTGACGGCGCGACCACATCCGCGCCTGCGCCAACATGCACCAGCGCTTGGCGAACCAGCCGCTCCACCGTCGCATCGTTCGGAATGGTGCCATCCTCGTCCAGTAACCCGTCATGGCCGTGCGAGGTATAGGCATCCAGGGCAACGTCCGTGATCAGACCAACTTCCGGCGCCGCATCCTTCATCGCCTTCAGCGCGCGCGGCACGAGGCCGTCCGGCGAGAGCGCACCCTTGCCTTCGGCATCTTTGCCCTCCGGCCCGATATACGGAAACACCGCGATCGCCGGAATGCCCAGCGCCTTCGCCCGCTTCGCCGCCAGCGCGGCCTCCTTCACGGACAATCGGTCTACACCCGGCAGCGAGGCGATCGGCACGCGGCCCTCGCCATCATGCACGAACACGGCCCAGACAAGGTCGGCCGGCGTCAGCACCGTTTCGGCGACAAGGCTGCGGACCCACGGCGCCTGCCGCAGGCGGCGCATCCGGGTGGCGGGGAAGGATTGCGGAAACTCGGTCATGCGCCTTCCTAGCGCCAAATCCGCCCGGCTCACAACCAGCCGGTGCGCCGCACCATGAAGCAGCGCTTCGACACGTCCAGCCCATTGGCCGCCTGCGAAGCTTCGATCTGCAGCATCCACTCCTCGAACTGCCGCCTCGGCAGCTCGCGAAAGCCCTGCGTGCGGTAAAACGGCCCGTTCCAGGCAAGGTCGCGGAAGGTCGACAGTGTCACCGATTTCAGCCCCCGCCGCCCGGCGTCGCGGAACACATGATCCATCAGCGCCGCGCCCAGCCCCTTGCGCCCATGCGCGGGGTCCACACTGATCTGGTCGAGATAGAGGGAATTGCCGCGCACGGAGGTCAGCGCAAAGCCCACCGCGTCGCCCTTGCAGCGCACCGCCGTCAGGTGGCCCGGCGCCATGGCCGCCTCCAGCGCCTCCACGGGCACATGGTCGCTCAGCGCCTCTTCCGGCAGGTATCCGGTGCCTGAAAACAGCTTGCTGGCGGCAAGGTCTGCAAACACGAGATCGGCCACATCCTCCGGCGCTGCCGGGGTGATCGTGTATCCGTCGGGCAGGCGGCGAGTTGACATAAGGGCAGGCTCTATTCCATTCCGGGCGAGAGACCTATCGGGATTGGGACGGATTGCCAATGAGCCTGTTGTTCACAGATGAGCGCGCAATGATCCGCGACATGGCGGCCAAATTTGCCGCCGACCAGCTCGCCCCCCATTCCGAGGCGTGGGACAGGGACAGCCATTTCCCGGTAGATGTGATCCGCAGCGCCGCCGAACTCGGCTTCGCGGGCATCTATGTGAAGGAAGATGTCGGCGGCTCCGGCCTGACGCGCACCGATGCAGCGATCATCTTCGAACAGCTCTCCTATGGCGACGTCTCCACCGCCGCCTTTATCTCCATCCACAACATGGCCTCGTGGATGATCGACACGTTCGGTTCGGATGCCCAGCGCAAGGCCTGGCTGCCGCGCCTCACCACGATGGAGCTGATCGCCTCCTACTGCCTCACCGAACCCGGCGCAGGCTCCGACGCTGCCAGCCTCAAGACTAAGGCCGTGAAAGACGGCGACGATTACGTCATCACCGGCACCAAACAGTTCATCTCCGGCGCCGGCACCTCGGATGTCTATGTTCTGATGGCGCGAACGACAGACGACGGAGCAAAAGGCGTCTCCGCCTTCATCATCGAGAAAGACACCCCCGGTCTCTCCTTCGGCGCGAATGAGCGCAAGATGGGCTGGAAATCCCAGCCGACGCGGCAAGTCATCCTCGACGGTGTGCGCGTGCCCGCCGCAAATCGCATCGGCGAAGAAGGCCACGGCTTCCGCTTCGCCATGGCGGGGCTTGATGGCGGGCGCCTCAACATCGCCGCCTGCGCCCTAGGCGGCGCCCAACTCGCGCTCGACAAGGCCGTCGCCTATGCGAAAGACCGCAAACAGTTCGGCAAGGCCATCGCCGATTTCCAGAACACCCAGTTCAAACTTGCCGACATGGAAACCGAGCTGCAGGCCGCCCGCCTGATGCTCTACGAAGCCGCCGGCCGCCTCGATGGCAAGACACCGGATGCCGGCCGCTGGTGCGCGATGGCGAAGCGGTTCGTCACCGATACGGCGTTCAAGGTCGCCAACGACGCCCTGCAAATCCACGGCGGCTATGGCTACCTCGCCGATTACCACGTTGAGCGCATCGTCCGTGACCTGAGGGTCCACCAGATCCTCGAAGGCACCAACGAGATCATGCGCGTGATCATCAGCCGCGACATGCTCAAGGGCTAACTGGCCGTGCCCAGAATCCGGATGAAGCAGGACAACCTGAACCAGCGCAATGCTGAGTTCGCGCAGGCGCCGCTGCGCGCGCCGGTCTTCCTCAACTCCGTCCCGAAAAGCGGCACCCACCTCTTGCGCAACATCCTGCGCATGTTCGTGCCGGTCGCCCAGCAATACCATGACACCTTCGTCCAGCTGCCAAACCTCGCCCAGCATGCCGGCCCGGCATTCGGCCCTGCAGAGCCAAAGCTCAGCTGGGGGCATCTTCTGTTCTCAGACGAATCCGCGATCGCAACCCGCGCTGCCCGCCACATCCTTCTGGTGCGCGATCCCAACACATGGGTCCTCGCCCGCGCGCGCTTCTACGCCTCCGAAAATTTCGATGCCGGCCTGCAGCTTCTGAAAGGGCAGGAGGTTTCGTCCGAAGCACTGCTCAACGTGATGATCTTCGGCCTCCATGGCAAAGTGCCGGCGATGCAGGACGTTTACACGTTCAACGCCGCCGCCTGGCTCGGCACCGGCGTTTGCCTCTGCCGCTACGAGGATATCGCTCGCCATCTGAGCAATATCGACAGCCCGGAAACAGAAGCCTGGTTCCGCAACCTGCTCGAAGCCTGCGGCATCACCATGCCCGCCGACTGGAAGGCGCGCGTCCTCATCGGCGCAGACCGCAAGCAGAGCGCCACTGCCCGCGAAAACCTGCAAGTCGACGAAGGCCGCATCCCGGCAACGCTCCCCGAGGCGCAGAAACGACTCATTGAAGTCGCCATGCCCGGCATGCGCGCCTTGCTCGGCTACACGGATTGAACCGCCGCTGCCTCAATGGCGCGGCGTTCTGCTCCGTATCCTGTCAAACCCTTCCCGGATGGTCGCGAACCGCGCCTCGATAAAGGGTTCGAACTGCAGGTCCGTGAAGATGTGCGGCCAGTCATTCTCGATAGCCTCGCGCACCAGCTCGCCGACATAAAGCGGATCAATCCCGTGGGCGATGGCGTCTGCCGCGCTCTGGATCAGCTCCGTCTGCACGACATCAGGCTCGCGCTCCGGAATCTTGCCGGCAAACCGGTCCGGAATGTTGCGGGTGGATTCCATGATCCGTGTCCGGATGAAACCGGGGCAGAGCACCGAAACGCCGATCCTCTTCGGCGCCAGCTTCGGCCGCAGCCCCTCAGACAGCGCCACCACACCGAACTTCGTCACATCATAGGAAGGGTTCGTCGCCGCGATCATGCCCGCAATCGAAGCGGTCGAGACAATCTGCCCGCCTTCGCCATGTTTCTCGATCAGGGGCCCGAAAATCTCGATGCCCCAGATCACCGACCAGAGGTTCACGCCCATCACCCAGTTCCAGCCCGCATCATTCCAGGTGCCATAGTCGCCCCCGCCGCCCACGCCGGCATTGTTGACGAGAATGTGCACCTTGCCGAATGTCGCAATCGTCTCGTCGGCGGCGCGGTGCAGGTTATCCTTCAGCGATACGTCTGCCACCACGCCCGCCACATCCGCATTCGTCGCCTTGAGGCCCGCTACCGCCGCGTCCAGCGCCGCCTTCTCGATATCGCACAGCATCACCTTCACGCCCGCCTGCGCCAGCGCGGTCGCAATGCCCAGCCCGATGCCGGAAGCCGCCCCGGTCACGAACGCAGTTTTTCCCTCTAGATGCTTCACGTATTCCTCCCGGAGTTTTAGATCGGAAGAGCGT
>DNFL01000061.1 GCA_003486945.1 Hyphomonas sp.
CAGTTCAATCAAGTCGACCTTGTCAGGCGTGTCCTGGTCGGTGTGATGGAAACGCCCGGCTCCAAATGCGCCGAATGCGGAGGCGTAGCCAGCGGCGAGGATCTCACGTAGCTCGCCGGCTGCGTCATCTGCCGACATTGCGTAAGCCGCTTCCAGCCCGGGGCGGCCGTTGAAAATCTCGCGCGCGAATGCGTCGAGGCCTTTTGTTGCGCCGAGATAGCGCTGCGGGTCGGGCGAGGGGAGTGGCAGAAGGCTCGGGCCAAGATCATGGAAATCAACGGCCGAGAGGTTCGCGCCAAGATGCACCCAGAGCGCCGTCTCAGCGGGAGCGGGGGCGGCGCTTTCCAGGAACTTGTGCGCCCCCAAGTTTTCATACTCATGACCCGACGTCGCCACCAAATGGATGTCTGCATCCGGAAGCGACGAGGCGAGCCTTCGTGCGAGCATCAGAAAGATCGCGATTCCAGGACCCCTTTCGGAGGCGCAGATTCCCCAGCCGGATTTGGGCGTGCTGACGACGATCCGCGGGCCGGGGCCTTTGCGGCGGGCGATCAAATTGTCGGCCAGCCTATTGGGGCGGGCTGGCGCAATTGAAAGGCGGGCAGTTTGACCTTGCGTAGCTGCCCGAAGGGCTGCCGCATCTGCCGGAGATATCGTCAGCATGGGGACTAGATCGAATTCGAAGGGTGCGTTCAATCGGATCGCAAGCCGAGAGGGGCCATTGGTGATGGCGACAATGCCCGCCAATTGCGCTTCGCGCGTGGCCTTCAGCACACGCTGCCACTCCGGTGACATCAGGCTGGAATGCCGGCCGAAGCGAGAGTGATAGACTACCAGCTTGCCGCCCAGTTCCGGTGGAGGCAGATCGGCATGCCAGTGGACGAGTTCTGCCTGTGTGTCCGTGGCCAATCCCGGCATCTGGACTGGTCCAGAGAGCGACGTGCCATCAGACAATGTCACAGAGCCGGCTTCGCCGTCACAGGTCGGCACTTCGAAAGTTTGCCGGCGCGTCTCGTATCCGGCGCCAAGTAGTTCGCGGTCCAACCAATCCGTGGTCGCATGGTCGCCGACGCTACCAGAGAAATGCGCACCAAAGTCCGCATATGTTGCGATGGCGTGCTCCATGGCGCCATCATTGCTTTCCTCGAATTCCATGGGGCTAGTTTCAGTGACCGGCAAACTTGCGCAGGCGCCTAGCGCCGCAGCGGCAGGTAACAGCAAGGCGCGTCGTCGACTGATCAAGCTGAAGGTCTCCCTATTCAGACCGGCCAAGGACTGGAGGCGCTAACGCGACTGGTCGTTATACCTAGAAAGGATAAGGTCCAGTATCGGTTTCCGGAAACCAGCGACAATTCGCGTTTCAGGTGCAAAAAGCGCGAGCTCATCGCGGTCAGGATCGTAGCGGCCCCAGCTGGGGGCCAATGCACAATCAGGCCGGCGCGTTTTCGCGAACGATGCCCAGCATGCAGACAAATGATCAGCAAACATCCGATCTGCAGGTGTGAGTTCACCGACGACGCTCTCGTAATATTCAGTCGTATCGAATACATAAGTGATCTCTGATCCATGTGCCGCGCCAACTGACTTTGCGCGTCGGCGTTCGGCGACATAGTCGAAGTGATAAAGGAAGCTCGGCGCGCCGTCGCTGGTCTCAGTTGCGAGCCATCGGGCCGGAGCAACAAACCAGATGTCTCCCAACGCCTGACGCGCAAACCCGGGATCGGTTGCCTGAAGACCGTAAACAGTCTGTGCTTCGGTCAACTGATCACCGAAATACGCGCTCGCAATTTCAGGGCTCAGGCCCATCGCCAAAAGGACACTTGCTTCATTGCTGTTTGCCCCGATCATCAAAGGCACATCGAGTTCTTCGCCGTCTGCAAAAACCTGAGAAGGGGGAGCGCGCAAAAGGCGCCCATCGATGAACGGATTGACTGTGCCGCCGCTGCGCGCGCCAGCGACTTTTACCCAGTCATCAGGGCTTATTGCTCGTAAGTCGCGAGCGGTGGCGTCCGCGTCAAGACCCAGGGCGTTTGCGGCCGCGAGACCAAGCGCTTCCTGTTCTTTGAGGGATCTCGGCGGAAGAAGATTTACGCCGGACTGGACGATAGCGGCTGAAAACAGCCCCGAAGCTTCAGGCATCGACAATAAGGTCATTGTGCTCACCGCGCCGGCCGACTCTCCGAACAGGGTGACCCGTGCCGGATCCCCCCCGAAAGAACCGATGTTGGCCTGAACCCAGCGCAAAGCGACCAGTTGGTCCATCAGTCCGAAGTTGCCGAGGGGCGCGTCCGCATCGGCTTCGGCGGTAAGCGCTGGATGGGCGAAGTATCCTAGCGCGCCAAGACGATAATTGATTGTGACGACAATCACGCCCTGCCTGGCCAATTGTGTTCCGTCAAAAATCGGAAAAGTGCCGGAACCGATCACATGAGCACCGCCATGGAGCCAAACCATGACCGGCAGATCGGCTGCCCCTTGCGGGCGCCAGATGTTGAGTTGCAGGCAGTCTTCTGACTGGAAGTCGGCCACCCCGCCGGCCACGACCGCAATCCGGACGGGTTGCGGGCAGGCCGGTCCCGTTCGGGTGCCATCCCTGACACCTCTCCAACCGGCGGCATCAGCGGGCGGGCGCCAACGCCGCTCCCCGGTCGGAGCGGCAGCGAAAGGTATGTTGAAATAGGTTTCAACCTCGCCGTCGGTCCTTCCGGAGATCATGCCTTGGGGAATGTGAACAATAAGACCGTCTGCGGGTCTCTCAGTGATCGAGGCGCACGCTTGCAAGACTGCAAGCAGGGCAATCTGGACAATCAGCCAACACTTAGTCATTCGCACCCCCTCAAAGCCAGTCGCCATAACTTGAAGACCTATGTCGCCCTGGTCAGCGGTTTCGTGCTTCCATCGACAGCGAATGGTGACTGAAATTATCGATAATATCCCACAAGGTCAAATGGAGATCCAGCTGCTGCGAGGGGTTGAGGTCTTGTCATGCTCTCGCGAGCTGGAATCTAAACGCTTCGCAGGCGTGCCGCCGATATCGGCTGGGCGCCGTTGCGAAGAAAAGGCGGTGACCAAAAATGGGCAGCCACCGCCTTGTCTGAAAAATCTTCTTTGTACGATGTATTTTTGGGGTCGCTGTCTACCGATTTCAACCGAAGGGCTACTTATGTCCCTGTAAGCGACTTATAGCCCTTAAGCCCGCCGGCGATGAATTTGGCGTTGACGTATCCCATCTCCCTCAGCGTGTTGGCAGAAAGCGCGCCGCGATTGAAAGCGTTGCAGTAGCACAAGATGACGGCATCATGGTCGGGGATGGCGGCTTCGACGTTCATTTCGAGCTTTCCGCGGCTCAGATGCAGCGAGCCGGGAGTGTGGCCGGCATCGTGCTCTTCCTTGTCGCGGATATCCAGAACGATCACGCCTTCCTGTTGCAGGCGATCGACGTCGCTTGGCGCGACTTCTTCCACTTTGGCCCGTGCGGCGTCGGCAAAGGCTTGAAACTTTTCTGAGTAGTTCATGGATGTCTGACTTTCCTGATTGGGTTTTGGGCGGTGCGGGGCGCGCGGCAAACTTTGATAGCGGGGACTTGGTTTCCTAGAGTGTTGCTTTCGAACTTATTGGTCAGGGCAATGGTCGAGCCACGTACTGATGCATCTGCTCTCGTTCGGGCGACCGGTGAGATTCTGGTGGAGCTGCGTGACTTGGTTACTTTTACTGTCGCTCAACTTTTAGTCATGTGAGAATGGATGTATTGCTTCTTCGACTTGCCTTGTTTTTCTTGGCCCTGATCATGCCCGGCATAATCCGACCCGCCAGTGCAGAAACCAGTCGTCTCGCCTAGAAACGCTGGCAGATACCCATTGACATGACCCCTAGCTGGGGGGCACGCCAGCCGATCGCGGATGAATTTCCCCTTGGCAAATGTTTAGCCCAATCTGAAGAAGCTTCGCCGCCGACTTCTGTGCTTGTCGGCACCTGTACCCCAACATATCGTATGGGTCCGAACCTAGACTACTGGAGAAACTGATGACCATGCCAAAGCCCGTCGATCCGGTCCCCGCGGCAACCATGCTCCTACTTCGCGACGCGCCGGAGTTTCAGGTCCTGATGGTCAAACGCCATCACCAGATCGATTTTGCCTCCGGCGCGCTGGTATTTCCCGGAGGAAAGCCTTCGGCCGGGGATGAAGCTCTCGAATGGGCTAATCATTGCAAGGGCTGGAGCACTTTCGACGATACGCAGCGCACTTTGCGGATTGCCGCGATCCGCGAAGCTTACGAGGAAGCCGGCATCCTGCTAGGCGATTATCGTGACGGTCGCGCGTTCGAGGATACCTGTGATCTTGAAAGCCGCAAAGCGGTGGAGCGAGGGGAGCGCGAATTTCTTGACGTCGTTCGCGAGGCCGGTGTGCACCTACGCCTCGATCGGCTAAGCAATTTCGCAAGGTGGATAACGCCCACCTTCATGCACAAGCGCTTCGACACACATTTCTTCGTTGTTCGCGCGCCCGAACGCCAGATTGCCGCATGCGATGGATACGAAACCGTCGATGCGGAATGGCTTTCGCCGCACAAGGCGTTGGAAATGGAAGCCAGCGGCGAGCGAACCATTATATTTCCTACGCGCTTGAATCTGCAACTGCTGGCCAAAGCCGCAAGCGCAGCGGATTGCGTGGCGCAGGCTGAAGCCCGCGATATCGTAACGGTTCTGCCTGAAATCATTCAGCGAGACGGGAAGAATGTCCTCACTATTCCCGAAGACGCGGGTTACGGCCCCGCCTCCGAAATTGTGGGCTGACGGCAAGCTGCGAGCGGCGAGAAACCTTCGTCGTCAGTAACCGGACAATCGCGCAAAACGGTCCTTGAGGTAGCTTGACGACCCCCAACTCGCCTCGAGCACGCGAGCACGCTTGAGGTAGAAGCCGACATTGAATTCGTCGGTCATCCCGATGCCGCCATGCAGCTGGATACCCTGGTTGCTGATAGCGTGCAGCACGCGATTTGCCTCGGCCTTGGCGATGGTCGCTGCACGCGCGACTCCAAAACCGCTGTCGACTGCCTGTAAACCCGCCTCGACCGCGGAGCGCATCTGCGTGAGGTCGGCGAACAGATCCGCCATGCGATGTTGCAGCGCCTGGAAAGTGGCGAGCACCTGATTGAACTGCACACGCTGCTTCAGATAGTCGAGGGTCGTGTCGAACACAGCTTGCGCCATGCCGAGCATTTCGGCAGCGGAAAGCACGCGCGCCCGGTCGAGCACGTCGCCAAGCAGACTGTCGCCTCCGCCCTCGAGCTTCTCGGCGGAAGCGCCAGCGAATTGGATATCGGCGTGGCTGCGCTGATCGGTGAGCTTGCGCGTGGTCAGTGAAACGCCATCGC
>DNFL01000213.1:0-3615 GCA_003486945.1 Hyphomonas sp.
CGAGAAGGCAGGGGGCAGCGGGTCGGCCATGGCGCGACCTTAAACTATCGCAACAGGCTGCGCCTGCCCTCTTTCCTTTTCCGCCGGCTCGTCCAGTTTTCCACAATTTGAACGCCCCGGAGGATGCCGTGCGCCGCCTGATCCTGATCGCCGCCTTCGCTGCCGCCGGCCTTCCCGCCAGTGCGGACGCTGTCCTGCAGAAGGCGAAGTCCCAGCCGGGTGGCGGCCCAATCTACGCTTTCGACCTCGATTATAGCGATGGCACCGACCAGTTCCGCATGTCGGTCGACCCGACCCAGCCGGAAGGCAAGCGGGTGACGCGTTTCTCACCAGACCCGAAGACGCTGAAAGGCGACTCCGCCAAGACCGCCGAGCGCCTGATGGCGCGCACCGAAGGCAAGATTATGTGCAGCGAGTTTGCCGGGAACATTCCCGCCAATGCCAAACGCGCCTCGGAGACCGGCACGACGGCCACTTACACGTTCACACCCGCGCCCGGCCCGGAGGATGGCGAGATGGCCAAGGCCTACAAATACCTGAGCGGCAAGGCGGTGATCGAAAAGGAAACCGGCAACATCCTCAGCTTCGAGATGGTCGCGCCCAAGGCGTTCAAACCGATGGCTGTCGCGAAGGTGGACAAGATGAGCTTCAAGGTCGCCTGCAAACCGGCGCCGGACGGGCGCACACATATCGACACGTTCCGGTTCAACATGGCCGGTTCTGCCATGATGCAGTCCTTTGACCAGAACGAAACCCGCAAGGTGTCGAACCTGAAACAGGTCGCCGCCTCCGGTTACGGCGCCCCCTGACCACAGTCATGCCCAATTTTGCCGCCATGACTTGAACCCGGAGGCCAAGCCACTCTACAGGGAGGGGTAGCCGACTCAGGGGGACACTTCATGGCATGGTTCAAATCCGCACGGGCAGCCGCCCTTTCCGTCCTGCTCGCGGCAGGCTGCACCACATCATCGGTGCAGGAAACGGCGCCGGCAATTGTCCTGACACCCGCACAGATCGCCGACCAACTCGTCGCCAACGCCCTCACCCGGCCGGCCGCAACTTCCGCCGCGTTTGACATTGAAGGCGCCAACAGCCTCCTCGGCGGTATCGCCCGGATCACCTATGAAACCGCGGGTGCAGACGCTGAAAGCGGCGCCTATCGCCTGACCGGCGTGCAGGTGGAAATCCTCGGCGAAAAGCCGTCGACCTTGTTCACTGCTGAAGAAGCCCTGTTCTGGAACGCCGACATTGCCGGCCTTGCCGCCCGCCTGAATGGCGAAAACCTCGATCAGACCCTCGCCCTGTTCGACCGGATCGAGCTTGGCGGCGTGAAGGCAGACCTTTCCGGCTATCTCAATGCCGTCGACGATGTCCTGACAGCCGCGCTCGATGAGGCCGCCGCACCTGATACCGTCTACGAGTCTTCCTCGATGGAAGTCGGCCGCGTCGTGCTTGAAGGCATGACGCTGCATCCCTGGACGTTCGAAGAGCGTGAAGGCGAAAACGAAGGCGTCGCGGCCATCCGTCTTGTCTCCGCTATCGCGCGCGGCTTCTCTCTGGACACCTTCCTCTACATCGACACACGCACGAATGAGGTCATGCATTCCGCGGACTTCTCCACCACGGTGAGCTCAGTCTATGACAGCTCCCTCTTCCAGGGGTATGACCGCGGCGACATTGCCGCCATGGTCACGAAGGGCATGACCCTTTCCGGCGCCATCCCGCTGCCCGCCATCGGCGAGGGTCTCACGGAAACAGACGCGATCGCCGAGCCGGCGACCCTTATCGAATTTGCCGGAACGACCGATTTCGCCGCCTGGAACGGCCTGCGCCTGTCGAAACTTCTGGAATGGGGGGAACGCGGAGAGTTGCCGCCGATCACCGAAAAAGACCTGTGGAGCTTCGGTACCTATATCATCGATGGCATGGCGATCGATTTCGCCGGCAAGCCCATGTTCAATATCGGCCATCTTGAAATGAGCGCAGACCAGTTCGCCTGGTTCCTGCCCGAGCGGATCACGTTCCGGCACGAGGATGCCTCGCTGCTCCTCGCGGATTTCGTGACAGCCATGGACGGCCTCGGGCTGGAGCAGGATCCGCTGGCAAACGAGCCCTCCATCGCGGAAATCGCCGCAATCCTTGAACGCACCGGCTTTGCCACAATCTCGGGTGACGGCGCATTCTCCCTCACCTGGGACAGCGATACAGGCGAAACGCTGCTTGTTTCAGACAGCATCACCGACAATCTCTATTCGGACGATACGCGTATCGCCCTGACCCTGCCCAGCTACAGCGCGCTGGTTCCCGGCTTCGGCATCGATGGGCGCTCACCGGACACTGACCTTCTTGGACACATCTTCGAGACTGGCTTTGCTTTCAATGGCGGCCATTACAGCCTGACCGATTCCGGATTGCTGAACGCCATCTCGGCCCTCGTCATCGAGTTCGCCAAACTCTCGGGCGAAGCGGGCGGCGAGGAAGGCGGCGACGACATGCTGGCCGGTTTCGCAGATTCAACACCGGACGCCGTGCGCAGCTTTGCTTCGATGATGTTGCTGTTCACCGGTAGCGCCGTCACGCAGGAAATTCCGGGCGCCGAGGGCTGGGTCGAAAGCCTTGCCGCCTTCATCGCGGAAGGCGGCACGTTCCGCATTGCGATGGCCCCGCCGGCGCCGGTCACTGCCGCCTCCCTCACCCCTCCGGAAGGCGCCGGAATGCAGGAAGTGCCGCCGATGGATCTTGTCGGCCTCTTCGGCATGACGGTCGAGCACGTTCCGCCGGAAAAAGCGAACTAGTCTTTATGCGGATAATCCGGCGCGCCCCTTACCGGGGCCGCTGGACCTGCGCTTCGGCGGCCGATGCGGCCTCGATTGCCGCAGCCCGCTCTGCCGTCGCTGCGCCCAGCGCGATGACGACATCCGCCGTGAACCGGTTGATATCAAAGCGCGCTCCGCCGATCACGTCGAACCCCTGCCGCACGACGACCGCATCCAGCGCCGGAATGATGACGATATACTGACCCCGGTTTCCGGCCGCATAGAAAGTGCCGGGCGGCACGCCCTGCGCATCCGTCATCAACCAGAACTGCGCGCCGTAGCCGGCCCCCTGTGCTGGCTGTGCGGGAGCCGGGGTGCGGACAAATTTCGCCCAGTCTTCCGCCAGCAGGCGTTCGTTGCCCCACATCCCGTCCTGCAAGTAGAGCTGACCAATCCGCGCAAGGTCGCGCCCCGTCGCCCAGACCTGGCTCGATGAAATGAAATCCCCGTCCCAGTCGATCTCGATCGTCGTATGCATGGCGCCGATCTTGTGCAGCAGGGACTCATACGGGAAACGGTGGAACTTGCTGTCATCCTTCATCGCCTCACGCAGGGCGCGCATGGCAATCAGCGTGTCATTGTTGGCATACTTGAACCGCGTCCCGGGCTTCACTTCCAGAGAGCTTCCCGCCGCCGTATCCATTACGCGCGCGCCGCCGAAATACACCTTGTCCGTACGCGAACCATCTTCGCCGCTGTCCAGCCCGCTTGCCATGTGCAGCAGGTTGCGGATCGTGATCGCGCGGCGCGGGTCCGCGCCCTTGTTCCATTCCTCGATCACAGATCGGAAGAGCGTTGT
>DNFL01000213.1:3796-4000 GCA_003486945.1 Hyphomonas sp.
GCCCTTGTTCCATTCCTCGATCACCGCCGGATAATCGATATCCACCAGCCCTTGGCGCCGTGCCGCCCCGATCAGTGTCGCGGTCAGTGATTTCGCCGCCGACCATGTCCGCACCGGCGTTTCATTCTCGATGCCGCGGTCATACCGCTCGGCCACGATCTGCCCGCCCTGCACGACAATTACCGATGCCGTGCGCGTGCCATT
>DNFL01000213.1:4281-4438 GCA_003486945.1 Hyphomonas sp.
TGATCTCGTCAAACGCTGCCGAGACCGGCGCTTCGAGGCGCTCTGCCTCTTCGATGCGCAGCGCGATCTTGACGTTCGAGCCAATAGCGCTGCCCCGGTCCTGCGCCGGGTTGCCGGGCCAGGCGGCAAAGCGCGGCAGGAAAGCAAGCGCTTCTTC
>DNFL01000213.1:4715-5231 GCA_003486945.1 Hyphomonas sp.
CCCGCCGGTAGCTGCGTGCACCCGAAGCCCGGACGCCACGCTGCAATCCGCGCCGGCACGTTCGGCGCATAGGATACAGAAACTAGCTTGCGCTCATAATCGATCTGCGCCGGCGGCAAGGCGTCATAACTGCGCTGGAAATCCGGATAGATTCCGGAGAGTTCGTTATTCTCGATCTCCGGCAGCGTTTGTCCCGCCACGAATATGCCGGAGCACGTGAAAGCCGCCTTCCAGCCTGCGG
Source organism: Hyphomonas sp. (assembly GCA_003486945.1). GTDB lineage: Bacteria > Pseudomonadota > Alphaproteobacteria > Caulobacterales > Hyphomonadaceae > Hyphomonas. The sequence goes on from DNFL01000213.1 coordinate 4,957, forward strand.
CGAGCGCCGCTTTCGTCGTCTCGGTGGTTCCGCCTTCCTGCGCCGCAGCGAGCCCGGCAGGAAGGAGAATGGCAATTGCAGCGGCGGCCGCGCGAAGAGTACGCATCGTGTCTGGTCTCCGGAGTTTGCCGCTCAGAATAGGCCCCCCGCCCGCCGGGGCAAGCCTGAGGACGCAGCCTTTCCAGCTGGTAACCTTGTGCGTCCCCGGTCCGCCTTGACCCCGCCCCGCCGGGCGGGATTAATAGCGCGGACTTTCAGAAGGGAAGCCCCGACCA
>DNFL01000213.1:5420-7917 GCA_003486945.1 Hyphomonas sp.
TAAGGGAAGCCCCGACCATGACCCGCACCACCCTGCTGGCCGCTGCCAGCCTCGCCGTCCTGCTCGCAGCCTGCGATCAGGTCCGGCTTCCGGGCCAGGACAAGCTTCCCGGTCAGAACCCGGCCGCGCCGAAAGACATCGCCGCAATCATCGCCGAAGATCCCGGCGATGATGTCGAGACACCCAGCACCGAAACAACTGAAGCAACGGATGCGGCGTCAGATCTTGCCGAAGATGACGAGCCCGGCGGCGAAACGCCAACCGTCGACCGCGATGCCGGCCCACCCGGCGAGGACGAGACCGCCGGAGTTGCGCCCGAATCCATAATGGCTTTCCGGCCTTCGCAGCTGGCGCTCCTGAACGCACAGCGCTGCGCCTTGCCTGCAGACGCCGCCCCGACGCCGACCGTCGCCTCCGTCGCCAGCGCCACCGAGATCGAAGAGCCCGTCGCTGGTGTCGAGGCCGTCAACGCCCTTGCCGCAAATCTCAGCGCCTTCCCCGGCATCCTGAAACTCGAACCGCGCCGCAAGGAATCGAGCGGTTTGATCACCAGCGGTCATTGCAGCGCCGTGCGTGTGCGCGAGAACTGGCTGCTGACGGCTGCGCACTGCGTCGACCAGCCCTATGACGAACTGCGCGTCATCGGCGACGCCGCCAACCTGCGCAGCCCCGCCGCGCGCGTCACTGCCGCTGCCAGCGCCATCTGCCATGGCGGTTATCAGGGTACGGACAATGGCTATGCCAACGACCTCGCCCTCCTGCGCCTCAGCGCCGATCAGGCCGCTGCGCTCGGCAATGTCCCTATCGCCCGTCTCAGCGCGCCTGCCCTGCCACTCGCCCCGGCGAACTATCCGACCGCCGAAATGGCCGGTTGGGGCCTCACCCGGTTCGGCGGCCAGCTCTCGAACGACCTTCTCTCCACCGCGCTGAAGATCACCGCCGTCGGCCCTGCTGCCATCACCGTCTCCAGCCAGTCCGGCGCCGGCCCCTGCATCGGCGATTCCGGCGGCCCGCTTTATGTCACCGATGCAGATGGCACGCGAACGGTTGTCGGCATACTGTCCGTAGTCGAACAGAACCGCGCCAGTGGTCTGTTCTGCGCCGGCGACTATAACGGTCGTTATATTAACCTGCAGGGCTATGCCGGATGGATCGAAGGCGTCATCGCGCTGTGCGAAGCCAGTCCCGAGGCGTGCCAATAGACAGGCAACGCGCGGGGTGACGCGGCAGCGCAAACATCCTAAACCTGCTGCATGACTCAGATGGCTTTCCCCCACCCCGCCGATTTCCTGCTCAGCCTCGATACTGCCGCCTGGCCCGGCTGGGCGTCTGCGGCTTGGCCTGTGGTCGTGAAATGGGGCCTCGTCGTCGCTTCGGTCGCGCTGATCTGGATTGTCTCGTCCATCCTCAAGGGCGTCATCCTGTTCATCGGGCGGCGCCTGACGCCGAAGGATCGCAGCCTCGAATCCACTTCATGGGACCTTGCTGCGTCCACCGCGCGTTTCTTCACTTTCATCCTGATGATGCCGCTGCCCCTCGGCCTTGCCGGCTATGACTGGCGCAGCCTCGTCGAGAAATACGGCCCCGGCGCTTTTGCCGCCACGATCATCCTTGTGGTTGCCTTCGTCATCGCCAATGCGGTGTCGAATTCGCTGCGCCGTTTCGGCGCGCGCGCCCACGCCCATTCGGGCGCCGATGATACGCTGATCGCCTTCTCGGCCTCGCTGATCAAATACATCATCTTCGCCGTCGCCATCGTCTTTGCGCTCTCGCAGCTCGGCTTCCCCGCCGCCTCGCTCGCTGCCGTACTTGGCGCCGCCGGTCTCGCCATCGGCCTGGCGCTTCAGGACACGCTGAAATCCGTCGCCGCCGGCGTCATGCTCGCCATCTTCCGCCCCTTCCGCATCGGCGACTTCGTCACTCTCGCCACGCTCGATGGCACGGTCACCAACATCACGCCTTTCACCACCTCCCTGCGGCAGATCGACAACAAGATCGTCTCGATCACCAATGACAAGGTCTGGGGCTCGCCGCTGATCAACCATACGCAGGAACCGCGCCGCCGCCTCGATCTCTATTTCACCGTCTCCTATGACGACGATCTCGATCATGTGATCGACGTCATGCGCACAACTGCGGACGCGCACCCGTCCGTCCTCACCAGCCTCGGCACATGGGCCGGCGTTCACAATCTCGGCGACTGGTCGGTGGAACTGCGCCTGCGCGCCTGGGTCGCGACCGGAGACTTCGTGCAGGTGAAAGCCGATCTCAACAAAGGCATCAAGCAGGCCTTCGATGCCTCCGGCATCACCATCCCGTTCCCCACGCAGGTCGAGTATCAGTACGACGGCGCAAAGAAATCTGCGCCCCGCCAGCCTGTGTTTGAACGCCCTGCCGGCCCGCCGGAACATCCGGAAGGCGGCGGCAGTGACTGATACCGGCCCCGGCGCGCAGGAAACGCCAGCCCCGCTGCCCGCCGAGACAAGCCCCGCTCCGG
>DNFL01000377.1 GCA_003486945.1 Hyphomonas sp.
ACCGGTGCGCGCGGTTGTCATAGGCACGACGGGTTTCACGCAGGCGCAGGAAGCGCTGATTGGCGAGGCGGCCAGCCGGTTTGCCATCGTCAAGGCGGGCAACTTTTCGCTTGGGATCAACCTGATGCAGGCGCTGGTGAAACAGGCCGCCGCGAGCCTTGGCACAGACTGGGACATAGAAATCCTGGAATCGCATCACCGGCTGAAAGTGGATGCGCCGTCCGGCACGGCGCTGATGCTGGGCGAGGCGGCGGCGGAAGGCCGGGGCGCATCGCTGAAGACGCTGCAGGCGGCGCCCTATCTCGGCGCAGACGCCCGGCGCAATGAAGGAGAAATCGGCATGGCGGTGCGCCGGGCCGGGGGCATTTATGGTGAACACGAAGTGATGTTCGCCTCGCCGCGCGAAACCCTGCGCCTGTCGCACATGGCGCTCGACCGCACGGTGTTTGCCGAAGGTGCAGTGCATGCCGCCTTGTGGGCAGCGCGGCAGAAGCCCGGCCTTTACAGCATGAAAGATGTGTTGGGCCTCGGACACACCGGCTGAGGAAAGCGCTTTGGTCACCGCCGATTGCGGCTTGACGCGCCGCAGCATCATGACAACCTCACATTTCTGTAAAGGTTGAGCCTGTCCGCCGTATGATCGGTATTGTTGTCGTCAGCCATGGAAGATTGGCCCACGAGCTCGTCGCTGCCGCCGAGCACGTCGTGGGCCGGCTTTGGCGTACGCGGGCCGTTTCCATCGATGCCGACGAAGACCTGGACATCAAGCGCGAAGCCATTTTCGAGGCCGTGAAGGCCTGCGATGCGGGCCGCGGCGTGGTTGTGCTGACCGACATGTTCGGGGGCACGCCGTCGAACCTGGTGCTGTCGCTGCGCAGCCGGGCGCGGCTGGAAATCGTCTCCGGCGCGAACCTGCCGATGCTGATCAAGCTGGCCCAGATCCGCGAGCAGCTGTCCCTGGAAGAGTGCGCGCAGGACGCCGCCGAAGGCGGGCGCAAGTATATCGCCATCGCCTCCGACATTCTTGCCAAGCTGCCTTCCTGCTGATGAGTGAACCTTTCCCGGCCCACCGGCGCGCCACCATTGTCAATCGCAAGGGCCTGCACGCGCGGGCGTCTGCAAAGCTCGCCAAGGTCGCGGCCGAGTTCGACGCTCAGGTATTTGTCAGCCATGAGAGCGAGATGGCGGATGCGCGCTCGATCATGGATCTGCTGATGCTGGTCGCGCACACCGGCTGCACGGTCGAGATTAAGGGCAGGGGACCGCAGGCGGATGCTGCGGTCGATGCCATTGTCCAGCTGATCGAAGACGGCTTCGGCGAGGACCGCGGTTAAGCCGCCTTGCGTTTCGCCTTGCGCACTTCGTACTTGTTGAGGGCGTGCAGGTAGGCCTTGGCGCTGGCGACCAGCGTGTCGGGGTCGGATGAGCGGCCCGTTGCCATGATGCCGTCGCCGTTGAGACGCACCGACACGGTCGCCTGCGCATCCGTACCGCCAGTTACGGCGTGGACCTGGTAGAGTTCCAGAACGGCCGTATGCGGAACAAGCTGACGGATGGCGTTGAACACCGCATCCACCGGGCCATTGCCGCGGGCGATGGCGAACTTTTCATCGCCGTCGATCACCAGATCGATTTCGGCCGTCTGCGGACCATCCGTGCCGGCGACGACGCGCAGGCGTTTGAAGCCGATGCGCTCGCCTTCTGCCGCGAGCTGTTCATCGACGAGGGCGATGATGTCGTCATCGAAGACATGCTTCTTGCGATCAGCGAGATCCTTGAAGCGTTTGAAGGCATCGTTCAGCGCCTCGCCCTCGATGAAATAGCCCATCGATTCAAGCTTGTCGCGGAAGGCGTTGCGGCCCGACAGCTTGCCCATCACCAGCGAAGTCTTGGCGACGCCGACATCTTCCGGCTTCATGATCTCGTAGGTTTCGGAATTCTTAAGCATGCCATCCTGGTGGATGCCGCTTTCGTGCGCGAAGGCGTTCTTGCCGACGATGGCCTTGTTATACTGCACCGGGAAACCCGTGATGCGGCTGACCATGGCCGAGGCGCGGGCGAGATAGGAGGAGTCGATGCCGGTCTCGTATGGCAGCGTGTCGCCGCGCACTTTCATCGCCATCACGATTTCTTCCAGCGCGGCATTGCCGGCGCGCTCGCCGAGGCCGTTGATCGTGCATTCGATCTGGCGCGCGCCGTTTGCCATGCCGGCGAGGGAGTTGGCGACCGCGAGGCCGAGATCGTTGTGGCAGTGCGTCGACCAGATCACCTTGTCCGAGTTCGGGATGGTTTCGATCAGCCTGCGGATCAAGGCGCCATACTCGTCCGGGTGGGAATAGCCGACCGTGTCCGGCACGTTGATGGTCGTGGCGCCGGAGGCGATGGCGGCGTCGATACATTTGCAGAGGAAGTCAAACTCGGTGCGGGTTGCGTCTTCGGCGCTCCACTCGACATCGTCGACGAGGTTGCGGGCCTGCGCGACCGAGCGGCCTACCGCTTCGAGCACGGCGTTCGGGCCCATCTTCAGCTTGTGCTTCATGTGCACGGGGCTGGTGGAGATGAACGTGTGGATGCGCGGGCGCGCGGCCTTGCGCACGGCTTCGCCGCAGCGGTCGATATCGCTGGGTGTCGAGCGGGCGAGGCCGCAGATTACGGCGCTTTTCGACTGGGCGGCGATGGCGCTGACGGCGGTGAAGTCGCCTTCGGAAGCGGCCGGGAAGCCGGCTTCGATGATATCGACGCCCATCTCCTCCAGCACGCTGGCGAGGTCCAGCTTTTCATTGTGCGTCATTGAGGCGCCGGGCGACTGTTCGCCGTC
>DNFL01000235.1:0-212 GCA_003486945.1 Hyphomonas sp.
GCAACTTCTTCAGTGAGGTGATGTAGAGTGTATCTGGTGCGGGCGCCTTTAACGCGTCCTCGATCCGTCGCTCGATAGCGGCGTGGCGCTGGGCCAGGGCGTGGATGTAGTTGGATGACATGGCATACTCCTCTTGTTTGGCTGCAGGAGTTGCGGTGCGGGCTGGGGCAATGTCTGCATTGAGCCGGCACCGGAATTTCTCCCGATGCGGT
>DNFL01000235.1:434-3617 GCA_003486945.1 Hyphomonas sp.
CACCGGAATTTCTCCCGATGCGGTCCGACATCGCAGGCGTCTCCTGGAAGGAGCGCCACCTGCCAGAGGGGCCCGGTCCGCACACGGAGGATTTAGTGACCGGTAGGCGCGAATGCAAGGCTCAATCGACAAGAATAAGCTGCGTCAAACCAGCCAAATAGCTCCAAATAGCTTATGACCTTCGCAACCGAAGTCCCGCAAATCGGACGCGCGGTTTTTGAAGAACAGGGAACCGTACTCGGCGCAGGCAGCTCGGCTCGGCTCGGCTCGGCTCGGCTCGGCTCGGCTGGAAGTATGCGATGAAATGCTTCGACGAAAGCACCACAGGCTTAGCAAGCGCTTCCCGCTTATCGAAGCGTGAACTGGCGACTAGAATTCTCGCCCAATGAATATCTTGCCCATGAGGTCATCTGCGCCGTCAGTCAGGCCAGTGCGGACTGCTGCCTGCACGAAGATACCGTTGTCCCATTCAGCTTTCACGACCGGGCCAGCCTGATGGGCCTGCTGACCGAATCCCGGAATATCTTCGGTATTGCCGTACTCACTAAACAGTTCAGCCCCAAAACGCCATTTCGGCGTGCCGAAGAGATCCACGTCGATGGCTCGCGTCAGCTGCAGACGGGTTTGAAGTGCGACCCCGTCTTCGCGTCCACCGCCGGTCTCGACCTCCGCTATGGCGTTTGCGCGCCACTCCCATGCGCCCGCAAATCGGTCGGTCAGCGTGAAACGAACAGCCGCTTCGTCGGGCCCGCCGCTGTCTGCAAATGTATAAGCGAACCGAAGCCCGCCATTGAAGCCGGATTGATCATCACCCTCCTCAGACCACTGCAGCCAGTTCTCGAGAGTCATACCTGAAAAATCGAGATCGCCGCCTTCCGGCTTCGCAAACGCCGCGATCACGCGCAGCTGATACCAGTCCGACAATGCTTGGTCATAATGAAAACGGCTGGCGAGATTGCCTTCATGATCGACGCCCGCGCGCGCTTCGACAGACCGGTCGCCTGCGGATATGCCGGCTGATCCTACATTGCCTGTCAGGGACTGTCCCCAGGCGAGGGCCGGAAACGTGAGGCATGCGATGAGGGCGACGTGAGCTTTTACGACGTAATTCATAGGGTACTTGCATCCGGTTCGGGTAATGAATGACCCCGGACGAGCTCTCGCTCGTCCGGGGCGTTGTGTTTGAAGCCGACTTTAGTTCGCGGAGTACGGCAGCGACGAATGATGCAGGACGATCTGCAGTGATCCGTCCCCATCGCGGGTCCAGGCCCAGGTCTTGTCGACGGTCGTCGTGTTGCCGGCCGCGTCAGTCATATTGACATTGCCCATCGAGATGGCCGTGTCTCCATTGATGTAGACGGCCGCGTTGTCGATGCTGAAGCTGCGCCAGCCCTTCAGCGCGAAGCCCGTATCACCGGGAAAGTTCGCGTTCTGACCAACAAAGTAGGCAAGCGCGCCTTCAGCCGTTGTGCGGAACGTGGTCGGCGCCGCAGCAAGTGTCGGCTTGAACAAGACGGGCCGGTTCTCGTAGTCGTAGGCCGCTTCGATAATGTCCTCAGCAACTTTGCGAGCTTCTTCAATCCCCTTTGTGTCATAGGTCGTGGCGATTTCGACCAATGCATTACCCCAGGCATTCTGAGCGGCGATGACTTCTGCTTCGGTGATCGGCGCATCAGCAGCTGACCCTGGTTGGGCTGACAATTGACCAGCAGGTGTTGCGCATGCAGCGGGAACCATGACTGCAAAGAGCGCAGCAGCGCCGGCAAGTTGGGCTTTCAGTTTCATTTCGGTAGCTCCTTCGGGGATTACCCGGATCGCGAGAAGCGGCCCGGTGTTGGACAAGAAATGAACCTCGGAGCAGTTTTTTCGCTAAGCCGGATGGCATTCCAGTCAGTCTAGGCCGAATGGCCTATGCCACTCGTGATGCAGGCGCTAAATGACATCTATGGCCCAGCCGCTTATCCCCGACATCTCGACCGAGACCGTCTCCGCACTTCGCGAACAGTACAGGGCGTCCGAAGCCCGCGCTGCCCGGCTTTCTCTGCTGCTGGAGGCCGGCCGGGATCTGGCGTTTGCAGACGCAACCACATTGCCGACTGTGCTCAACCGCTCGGCCCGCCGAGCCGCGCTGTTTGCGGGTTTCAAGGACGGTCAAGTCGTGCACGGTCCGGCCAACGGGTTGGCGCTCATCGCACCTGGCGGCGACTCGAGGCGGGTTGGCACGCTCGTTTTGGAAGATTCAGGCAGTCCCGGACGACTGACCGACGAAGAAGACCGCGGCGCCCTGGACTTACTTGCACGCCTCATGGCAGCGGCCATTGACCGTGTCGAGCGCGCCCGTGAGCGAGACGAGCTCCTCGACAAACTGCAGACCCGTGAACGCGAACTTGAACAGCTCGTTGGAAAATTGTTTACAAGTCAGGAGGACGAACGCCGCAGGGTCGCACATGACCTGCACGACAGTGTGGCTCAGACGGCAACGGCCCTATTCCGAAGGCTCGACGCTCTGAAGGCTGCCGGGTCAATGCCCGAAGCTGAAGCGCTTGCCGGGATTGCGCATTCTCTTGTCGGGGAATTGCGCAGCGTGATCGCCGGACTGCGACCCACCGTGCTTGACGACCTCGGCATCAGTGCCGCGATCTCGGCCCTCGCCGATAGTCTCAGGCAAGACGGTTATGAAATCCATTTCCGGCAGGCTGGCCCGGACAAATGGCCGCCGGTGATTGAAACTGCGTTCTTTCGGGTCGCGCAGGAAGCACTTTCAAACATCCGAAAGCACGCGGGAGGGGACTGCAGGATCGACCTGACGCTGTCAGGGGAACCCGAGAAGGCGCGATGGCAATTGGTGGTACGCGATTACGGAAAAGGTCTCAGTAAGTCACCTGCAACCCCGTCGGCTGCGGGTGAACGGATCGGTCTTGAAGTAATGCGCGAGAGAATGATGGTGCTTGGCGGAAAGCTCATTGTGACCAACCACGTAAAGGGCGGCGTGGAAGTCAGGGCGCTTCTGGAAAGCGCAGCTGTTAGATGAGCGCGCCACGTGTCCTGATTGTCGATGATCATGCGCTCGCCCGGGAAGGCTTGCGCGCGATTCTAAATTCGGCGGATCTGTCAGTTGTTGGCGAAGCGACGAGTGGAGAAGAAGCCGTCGCTATGGCCAACAAGTTAGTGCCGGACGTGGTG
>DNFL01000127.1 GCA_003486945.1 Hyphomonas sp.
ACGGCCCAGATGATGTTCTTCGGGCCAAACGCTGCGTCGCCGCCAAAGAACACGTTCGGAAGGGTCGACTGCATGGTCTCTTCGCCGACCACCGGCATGCCCCACTTGTCGAACTCCAGACCGATATCTCGTTCGATCCACGGAAACGCATTCTCCTGGCCAACGGCCACCAGCACGTCATCGCATTCGAAATGCTGGTCCGGCTCGCCCGTTGCCACCAGCGTGCGCCGCCCCTTGGCGTCGTGCTCGGCTTTTACCTTCTCGAACGTCACCCCGGTCAGCTTGCCGCCATTATGCGTAAAAGCTTTCGGCACAAAGAAATTCAGGATCGGAATGTCCTCTGCAATGGCGTCTTCCTTTTCCCAGGGCGAGGCTTTCATCTCCTCATACCCGGACCGGACGATCACCTTGACGTCATCGCCGCCCAGCCGGCGCGCCGTCCGGCAACAATCCATCGCAGTATTGCCGCCGCCCAGAACGATTACGCGCTTGCCGATTTTGCTGACATGGCCGAACGAAACATTCGACAGCCAGTCGATGCCGATATGAATGTTCGCTGCGCCTTCCTGCCGGCCGGGAATGTCGAGATCGCGCCCGCGCGGCGCGCCCGTTCCCACGAACACCGCGTCATAGTTTTTCGCCAGCAATGCCTTCAGGGAGTCGATCCGCTCACCCAGATGCATCACCGGGCCGAGCGCCGTGATATAGCCGACCTCTTCGTCGATCACTTCTTCCGGCAACCGGAAGCGGGGAATCTGGCTGCGGATCATGCCGCCCGCTTTCGCATCGCCATCAAAAACGTGCACTTCATATCCGAGCGGTGCCAGGTCGCGCGCCACAGTCATCGCTGCAGGCCCGGCGCCGATACAGGCAACACGTTTTCCATTCTGCGGAGCAATAGAGGGCAGCAGCGGCGCGATGTCGTCCTTGTTGTCTGCGGCGACACGCTTCAGCCGGCAGATGGCAACAGGTTCCTCATCGACCCGCCCGCGCCGGCAAGCCGGTTCGCAGGGGCGGTCGCATGTGCGGCCTAAAATTCCCGGAAATACGTTTGATTTCCAATTGACCAGGTAGGCTTCGGTATATTTCCGGTCTGCAATCAACCGGATGTACTCCGGTACAGGCGTGTGAGCCGGGCAGGCCCACTGGCAATCTACGACCTTGTGGAAATAGTCCGGACGAGCAATGTCCGTGGCCTTCAACGTTTACCCCCTGATTTATGAGCTGGCAGGTTGGTCCCATCCGCTCCTTGTTTGCCTATCATCATGCACAGCGCACAGATTTCGTCCACACCAATCCCATTCTGCTCGGGTTGGTCATCAAGATTTGAAACAGCGCCTGAAAGCGTTCAGCGCATCGGTGATGCGTTGATGGGGTGAACCTCAGGACCGGGTCGTTTGTATCCTGACGGTATCTGTGGCCGCATCAGCAGGCCGCCGCCCGCTCAGAATTCCCCGAGCCCCGCTTCCAGCAGGGCCAGCGCCGCCTGGCGCGCGCGGTCTTTCGGCTTGCCCAGCAACGCGCTCAGTGTTGGCCCGAACAGGCCCGCCCCGATGGCGAGGATCACGCAGACAAGGATCGCATCCTCCAGCCGCTCGACCGCTGCCTCATCGTCCGGGCGGATGCGCTGCCGGATCACCGTCTGCACCGCCTCGCGCACTGTGCCCAGCCGACGCGACTCGTCCGTCAGTTCCAGCCAGGCCGCCAGCCTTGCTGCGCCTTTTGCCTCGAACGCGTCGAACAGGTTCTGGATGCCCGCTCGGCGCCCCGCCTTCGGGTCCGCCGGCAGGTCCATCGCCAAAAGGCCCGCCACCAGTTCGGCGATCATCTTCTCCATCAGCGCCGCCTGCACGCCGTTGATGGTGCCGAAATGATGCAGCACCGTCGCATTCGCCACGCCAGCAGCCTTCGCCACATCCGCCAGGCGCAGCGATTGCGGCCCTTGTTGCACCAGCAAGCGCTCGGCCGCCTCGAGGATATTCTCCCGTGAGGCTTCCTGCGACCGCCGGACACGCGGGGAAGGGGTGCTTTTGCTTATCGACATTTTTGTCAGTAGGTGCTATAAATGCTGAAACTCCATTGAGAATAGGGGCCGGATTGCCCCCATGTCAGCAGGAAAAGCAAGAATGACCGCCAAACGCTCCCCCGAAGACATCACCATTCTGCCCCGCGACCTCCATTTTGAGGTCTCTAGCGCCAAAACCGGCCATTGGCTGGATGGCGACCCCGTCGCCACCGCCGTCCTCAACACCCTCTCGATGACCTTCCCGGATGGAGAGCGCCTCTTCATGGATGCCGTGCGCGCCTACAAGGACCGCCTCACCGGCAAGCTGGCGCAGGACGCGAAGGACTTCATCACTCAGGAAGCTCTGCACTCGCGCGAACACCACCTGCTGAACAGGATGATCGACCGCAACAAATACCCCGTCGAGCGCGTCGAGGAACAGATCCGTGAACGGATCGCCTTCTCCCGCGCCCGCGGCCCGATGCGGATGCTGATCTCCACAATCTGCCTCGAACATTTCACCGCCATGCTCGCCGACATGTTCGCTGCGCATGACGACATGTTCACCAAGACCGAGCCCTCCCTGCGCGACCTCTGGCGCTGGCACGCGATGGAAGAGACCGAGCACAAGGCCGTCGCCTATGACGTCTTCCTCGAAGCCACCAAAGACTGGCCCGCATGGCAGCGCTACTTCCGCCGCTGCTTGGCCATGGCGCTGATCTCGTATTTCTTCCCGCGCAACATCGCGACCTATTCCGCCTGGATGCTCGAAGCCGACGGCTACACGCCGGAAGAGGCCAAAAAGGCCGTCAAACGCTTCCTCTGGAAGGATCCCAACTTCTTCGGCCGAGGCTGGAAAATCTGGATCACCTGGTTCAAGCCCGGTTTCCACCCCTGGGACCATGATAACCGCGCCCTGATGTCCGAATGGCGCAGCGAGTTCACTCCCGTCGCCGCGGAATAGTGCGCCCTGCCTGAATCATGTTACTGGACAAGTGCCTCGGCATCTCACTACCCTAACCGACATGGCCGGGGGAAAAGGCCGGTTTTATGAAAGTGTTCTGGTTCCGCCGGACGCAGCAGTCCCTCGCATGGACCATCGCCGGGCTGATCGCCTGCGCTTCGGCCAGTGCCGAAAGCGCGCCGGTGGACATCCCCGCCGCGCCCGCACCCAGTTTCCTCGGCATTGATCTGCCCTTGCGCCCCGGCGAACGCCTCGCGCCGACCTCCGACGGAATCTGCTCCGTCGTCGTCTTCGCCCCGCATGAGGAGCGCTACGAACGCCTCGCCGGCTATTGGAGCCGCGCCCAATGGCTCGGCCCCTGCCGCTTCGGCCTCGCGCACGGCGAAGGCCTGATTGTCGGCGCCGACGGCTATTTCACCATCGCCGCCACCATGCTGTACGGTCTCGAAGTCACGGCGCCCGAAATCGCCCGCACCGGCGTCCTGCAAAGCGGCGAGCTCACCTGGGACTCGTCCCTCGCCACGCTGAGCTTCCACTCCGGCGAAGCCTTCAGCGATGCCTCTACCGCCCGCTATGTCGTCCACTACGAGGCCCAGCCCGAAGGCCCGCTGGAATTTGACGATCTCGTCTCCGTCTGGTCCGGAACCAACTATCTCGAAAAGAACACGTTCGACGAGGAGGGCCGCGAATGGTCCATGAGCGTCAGCGCCTGGAACGTCGACACCTATTGCGGCCTCGGCCTGCCGCCGGAATACAAACCCTTTGAGAAGGAAGTGAAGAAGGCCTGCAAGAAGAACACGCCGCACAAGCTCGTGCTGCTTCGCCGCGAAGGCTACCTTCAGGAACCCTGGGCCAGCCGCGACATCACCTGGCTGAAATCCTGCAATTTCAGCCGCAGCAGCCGCACCAACGAATGCGGCAAACTGGTCACCGAGGCCCTCGGCAAGGACGCGAAAGAGTTCGAAGCCCTGCTCACCAAAGGCGACGCCAAGGCCCGCACAGCGGCCGAACAGGAAATCATCGCCCGATATGCGCCGCTCGAGCAGGCGATGGAAGTGTTCGTCCAGTCGGTCGGGGACGAGTAGGTCCCGAACGCACATCGCCCCGGCGGCAAAGCCGGGGCGACGCTGTTCAGTTCACGGATGGATCAGGCGCCGGCGCGTTCCGGACGGCGCGCGCGGTTCTGTCCGCCGCCCTGTCCGCCCTGACGACCACCGGGGCCGCCG
>DNFL01000034.1:0-358 GCA_003486945.1 Hyphomonas sp.
GGCAGGCGCTGCGCCTCTGGCTTCGCGGCGCGAGATATCACCGCAGGCCCCCTGCCCCGGCGCAGCCGGCGACGCTGGCGGCGCGGGTGGCCGAACCGATACCGCAGCAGAAGGAGACGGCTGCATGAGCGCGACTGTCATCGCAACACCGCAAACCATCCGTCAGCTGAAGGATGTGCCGGCGAGTTTCCGACTGGGTGCATTGGTGTTGCTGCAAACGGAGTCCGGCGCGCTCACATTCGTGTTGCCGGGCGGGACGCGGCTGGTGTTCCGGAATGAGCAGCCGGGCGCGGAGGCGCAGATCCATGTTCACGATTTCCGCTTCATCAAGCGCGCGCTGGCGGGCGGCGATGTGGCG
>DNFL01000034.1:605-3031 GCA_003486945.1 Hyphomonas sp.
ATGTTGCGGCATGTTCTGGGACGGTGACTGGTCGACGCCGGACCTGACAAAGGTGTTGCAGTTTTTCTCTGCAAATTTTGATGCGGCGTCGCGGCTTGCACGCGGGAACCTGTTCGTGCGCTCGGCGAACATGTTGCGGCATGTTCTGGGACGGCGGAATTCGCGCTCGGGCGCTCGGCGCAATATCATGGCGCACTATGATCTCGGCAATGCGTTCTACGGCATGTGGCTTGATCCGAGCATGACCTATTCCTCGGCCTGGTTCGAGAACCCGAACCAGTCACTGGAGCAGGCGCAGCAGAACAAGTATCGCGGAATCTGTGACCGTATCCAGGCGGGGCCGTCGAGCCATATCCTGGAAATCGGGTGCGGCTGGGGCGGGTTTGCGGAACATGCCGCGAAGCAGCGCGGGAGCAAGGTGACGTGCCTGACGATTTCGCCGGCGCAGAAAATCTATGCCGAGGAGCGGATGTTCCGGGCGGGGCTGAATGAGCGGGTGGAGATACGGCTCGAAGACTACCGCGACCATGTGGGGCAGTATGACAGCGTTGCGTCGATCGAAATGTTCGAGGCGGTGGGCGAGTCCTATTGGCCGAGCTATTTCGGCAAGGTGTATTCCTCGCTCAAGGACGGCGCGCGGGCGGCGCTGCAGATTATCACCATCGATGACGAGCTGTTCCCGCGCTATCGCAAGCGGGTGGACTTCATCCAGCAGCATATTTTTCCGGGCGGGATGCTGATCAGCGAGACGGTGCTGAAGGAGCAGTTCGCCGAGGCCGGGCTACGCCATGACGGCGTTGCGTATTTCGGGCAGGACTATGCACGGACGTGCCGGGAATGGTCACGCAGCTTCAATGGGCGCTGGGACGAAATCCGCGAGCTGGGGTTCGATGAGACGTTCCGTAGGCTGTGGAACTTCTATCTCAGCTATTGCGAAGCAGGCTTCACCGACGGGCGCATCAATGTGGGCCAGTTCCAGGTGACGCGCGCCTGACGATCAGACGAGGCGGCTCTGCTTAACGGCGGCGTCGATGAAGCTGGCGAAGAGCGGGTGCGGTTCGAACGGGCGTGACTTCAGTTCCGGGTGGAACTGCACGCCGACGAACCACGGATGCGACGGAATTTCGATGATCTCCGGCAGGAGGCCGTTCGGCGACATGCCCGAGAAGATGAAGCCGTGCTTTTCGAGCTGCGGGATGTAGGCCGCGTTCACTTCGTAGCGGTGGCGGTGGCGTTCCGAGATGTCGTTTGCGCCGTAGATTTCCGCGACGCGGCTGCCTTCGCGCAGGCGGGCCGGATAGGCGCCGAGGCGCATGGTGCCGCCCTTGTCAGTGTTCTCGTCGCGGACGACTTTCTCGTTGCCCTTGGTCCACTCTTCCATCAGGCCGACGAGCGGGTTTTTCGTCTTCGGATCGTTCTCGGTCGTATTCGCGTCGGCGAGGCCGGCGAGATTTCGCGCCGCTTCGATGACGGCCATCTGCATGCCGTAGCAAATACCGAAGCATGGCACCTGGCGTTCGCGAGCAAAACGGGCCGCACGGATCTTGCCGTGGGCGCCGCGCTCGCCGAAGCCGCCGGGCAGAATAATGCCATGCACGCCTTCGAGAATATCGAGCGGGCGGGCCTCGTCATCGAATTCTTCGGAGTTGATCAGTCGGACAGTGACTTTGACATTGTTCGCGAGGCCGCCGTGGCTGAGCGCTTCGGCGACGGATTTGTAGGCGTCCGGCACGTCGACATATTTGCCGACGAGGCCAATGCAGACTTCGCCGTCCGGATTGTGGATTGTCTGGGCGATGCGCTTCCAGGCGGAGAGGTCAGGAGCCGGAGCATCCTTGATGCCGAAGTGGGAGAGCACTTCGCGGTCGAGGCCCTGTTCGTGATAAGCGGCGGGCACATCGTAGATGTGGCGCACGTCGCGCGCTTCGATGACGCTGGTCAGGCGGACGTTACAGAAGCTGGCGATCTTGCCTTTTTCATTCTCCGGGATCGGACGGTCACAACGGCAGAGAAGCACCTGCGGCTGGATGCCGATGGAGCGCAGCTCTTTAACGGAGTGCTGCGTCGGCTTGGTTTTCATTTCGCCGGCGGCTGGAATGTAAGGCAGCAGCGTGAGGTGGATGAAGCAGGCGCGCTCCGGGCCGAGTTCCTGGCCGAGCTGGCGGATGGCTTCGAAGAAAGGCAGGCCTTCGATGTCGCCGACGGTGCCGCCGATTTCGCAGAGGACGAATTCTACTCCCTCCCCCGGATCGGACAGCACAAAGTTTTTGATCTCGTTGGTGACGTGCGGGATGACCTGAATGGTGGCGCCGAGATAGTCGCCGCGGCGTTCCTTCTCGATGATGCGCTGGTAGATACGGCCCGTTGTAATATTGTCCGACTGGCGCGCGGAGACGCCGGTAAAGCGCTCGTAGTGGCCAAGGTCG
>DNFL01000034.1:3297-4255 GCA_003486945.1 Hyphomonas sp.
GTGACGTAGACCTCGCCATGCTGGCGCGGGCTCATCGTGCCGGGGTCAACATTGAGATAGGGATCGAGCTTGCGCAGCCGGACCTTGTAGCCCCGGGATTGCAACAGGGCGCCGAGAGCGGCGGATGCGATACCCTTGCCAAGGGAGGACACCACGCCGCCTGTGATGAATATATAGCGGATCATGGGATCACACTCATGCAACGATTCGCGCGGGACCGCGCGAGACGAAGCGTGCCCTGCTCAAAATTACTGGGGATTGGTTTCAGCCGGAGCGGCGTCGGTGGGTGCGAGTTGCTCTGCCGGCGCGGCCGGGATTGCCGAGGGGTCAATCAGTTCGGTGCCTGCCGGCGGGGTTTCGCGGGCCGTTTCATTGCCGAGGAGGTCAACTGACGGATCAAACAGGTCGCCAGGGTTGCCGACCGGCGCAACGGTGGTCGATTCGGTGTCCTGCAGGGCGCGTTCGATGCCCGAAGCATTGCCCTTGGTGCGGTTGGCGATGGAAGTCAACGCGAGGCTGGTGGCGAAGAAAATGCCGCCAATGATGATCGTGGTGCGCACGATAGCGCCGGCTGCGCCGCGGCCCGACATCAGCGAATTTGCGCCGCCACCGCCGATTCCAAGGCCGCCGCCTTCCGATTTCTGAACGAGAACAAGGCCGATCATCGCCAGACAGGCGAGAATATGGATGACGAGAATGACGTTTTGCATGAATCCGGGCCTGGCTTTGAGAAGGTTTGCGCTCGCTTAACGCTCTTGACGGCGTTCGCCAAGCCGGGCGGCTCACTCTTATAGCGTGCGCGCCGTTTCGTAGATGGAGAGAAAGTCCGCCGCCTTCAAGCTGGCGCCGCCGATGAGGCCGCCGTCAACATTGGGAACGGGGAGGATTTCGGGGGCGTTGGCGGGGTTCAGGCTGCCGCCGTAAAGGATGCGGACAGACGCGCCAGGGGCGCCGTAGC
>DNFL01000258.1 GCA_003486945.1 Hyphomonas sp.
CCAAATGACAGCCGAAGTGCCGCTTCTGGAGCCCTCCCGTCGGCCACTATGGCGCTTTCGTCCAGTCTCGGCAGGACGGGCAGAACCCAGAAGTTTGGCCGTCGCCGGTCTGAACGAATTCTGACGGCCCTTTCGATGTTGTTTCGGACGACGCCAAATGCCTAGGCAACCGCGCACCCCGCGCTTTAGCCGCTACAACCAACGATACTATGGTAGTAATTTGCTCTTATAAGTCTGCGCAAAGAGGCGCAGGGTAACGAGCCTTCAAGGCACGAACCCGGGGGGGAACGTGGCGATAATTTCGAACATCCGCGCATTGAGAGGTGCGGGGGTCTTGGCTGACAGAATGGTCCGGACGCCCACGCTCTCCTTGCGCCGGTACAACCTGATCTACGGCTTCAACGGATCGGGTAAGAGCACGTTGTCGCGACTGTTTGCCAGCCTCCAATCTGGCAATCGCGATGGGAAGCTACCCCCTGCCTGCGCCTTCGAGTTTGAGCTCGATGACGGCGCAATTCTCGGCTGCCCGGATAAGCTCACGGGGTTGGAGCAGCGGGTCCTCGTGTTCAACGCCGACTTTGTTGAACACAATCTGCAGTGGGCAACAGGGACGGCCAACCCCGTTTTCTACATCGGACGAGAGCAGGCGGAACTGGCGGCGGAGTTGGCGCGACAAGAGGCCGCCGTGCCAGCAGCGCAACTCCGTCGGACCAATGCGGACGTTCTCCTGAAGGCAAAGGAAAAAGCCTTCGCGACATTCAAACGGGAACGGGCCAAGCTTGTTGCCGAGAACTTACGCCTCCGAAATCGGAAGTACGAAGCCCCACAGCTAGTGCAAGATTTCGGGACGCTGGATCTGGGGCCAGGCGCGGACCTGACCGAGGAGCAATTGGAGGCGGCCAAGGCTACATGTCGGCTCGACGAGCCGATGGCGCGGGTGAATGAGCTGACCTTCCAGGATCGGCCAATCGTTGAGACGATCAGCCAAGCTCGTGAGCTTGCCGCGCAAACCCCGGGGACGGTGGTGATTGCGGAACTGAGCCAGCACCCGGATATGGTTCTCTGGGTCAAGGAAGGCGCCACGTATCATAACGCCCATGACCTAGAGACCTGTTTGTTCTGCACGGGGCCGATCCAGCCAGCACGCCGCGAAGTGCTCGAACGAGCCTTTGATGACAAGCTCGAGCGTTTCCTTGAATTGGTGGGAAGCGCCCATGCCGATGGCGAGGCCACGCTGTCTGCATTGGCCGATCTGCGGATCGCAGTCGCAACGCTAGACGCTGTCTCTGTCGAACTTCGTCAGCCTTACAAGGAAACTCGTGAGCGGCTTATCGAGGCGATCAAAGCCTGCGAACGACTCGTGTCCGGTGGCGTTGCTGTTCTGGCGGACAAGAAGGGCAAGCCGACCCAGCCTGCGGATGCCGGGGGTCTCGCGTCCGAACCGGACATCGCCGAAGCCGTCGCGGCCCTAACGGGCATCCTCGGTGAACTGAACGGACTTTTGCGGGCCCATAACGAGCGCATTGATGGCTTTGACCGGTATCAGGAAGACGCACGCATAGCTGTGCGGCGGCACTACTTGGCGAGCGGCCGAGTAGAATATGATGCCTTGGTTGCCGACCAGAAGGCGGCCGAAACTGAAGCGATATCTGCGGAAGCGGACCTTACGCACCTTACTCAGGAAGTGGCCCGGCTAAAGTCGGAGGTGCGCGAACACGGGCCAGCCGCAGACAAGATCAACAAGCTTATCGAATCCTATCTGGGGCACGGTGAACTGACGATCTCAGCAGTCGCGGAGGGCTACGAGATCCATCGCCACGGGCGACTCGTTGAGGGAACCCCAAGCGAAGGCGAGAAAACCGCGATTGCGCTCTGCTACTTCATATCGACGCTGGAGTCGGACGGTCGGAAGTTGAAAGATCTGATCGTCGTCGTGGACGATCCGATTTCCAGCCTCGACACCAAGGCGTTGAATTTTGCCTGTGCGCTGGTGAAGAGCCGATTGGACAAGGCTGGCCAGCTCTTCGTGCTGACACATAATCAGCAGTGCATGAACGAGTTCAAAAAGGCTTGGAAGAACCGGCACCGGCCCATCGAAAAGGACAAGGCCCCCACCGCCACCTTCTTGTTCATGGATGTGACGATTCCGAAGGGTGGGACCGCGCGATCAGCCAGCTTTGTCGAGATGTCGAAGCTGCTGCGCGACTACGATTTCGAGTACCATTTCCTGTTTCACCACGTCCTCAAGTTCGAAGCGGAAACGGACCCCGAGTTCGAGTACGCCTACATGATGCCGAACGTGCTTCGGCGGGTTCTTGACGTCTTTCTCGCCTTCAGATGCCCCGGAAGCTCCGGGCTGGCGCCGAAGATCGCGCAGCTTTGTGCAGAGTACACCGACCTTGACCAGGACCGCATCACCGCGCTGGAACGTCTGGCTCAGGTCGAGTCGCATTCCGAAAGTCTGGACGATCTGATTGGCTTCTCTTCGATGACGCTGGAAGAGACCCGGGACGCGAACGCGACGCTTCTAGAGATGATGCGGATTGTCGATCCGGCTCACCTCGCCCACCTCCGACGCATTTGTGCCTAGTAAATGATCTGCCAGTCGTTCGACGACTCAGAGTCATTTGGTCGAGTCTAGGCGGCCGTGCTCGATGCGCCACTATACCGGTCGGACTGAGGATGCGCCCGCAACCCCGATGCACCAAGGCGACCTAAGGAGTCGCGGCAAGGGACAGCGTACGGGACCGTGGGCGAGTATCGCAACAGGCGACGACCGCGCCGCCCGTTCCTAAAGCCGCCCCGCGGCCCGCAGACGTGCCTGAATCTCGGACGCGAACGCCACCTCTTCGGCATCGACCTCACCGTCCGCATCGATAACGCGCCGCATCGACCGCATGAGGGCGGCCGGGTCGCCTTCTCCGGCGCATAGTCGATTCAAGGCGCGCTCGAACGCCCGCTCATCGGGCACGATAGACGCTACGCGCTTACGGATCGTGGGTTCATGAAGCGGATCGTCCGATCTCAGCATGACGTGTCTGACGATCTGCTCCCGTTCGTCCTCGTCGAAATCGCCGTCTGATGCGCCGACAAAGCTGAGGATGATGATCTCGTCCCGGCAATCCTGCAGCGCGAGGAGTTCGGGGGATCGCGCGGCGACCTCGCTCGCCGTCATCATTTTCAGAAGCGGATGCTCACGGAAGAATTCG
>DNFL01000318.1:0-2661 GCA_003486945.1 Hyphomonas sp.
CTCAGATACCTGCGCACGACGCGAGTGCAGCTTTACCTCAGTGCGGACCGCTTCCCATTCTGCCTGAGTTACGCCGGCAGACGCCATTTCCAAGGGCAAGCCTTCGGCCACCGGCTGCGCCATCGAAAACTGGGCACTTCCCAATAAAACTGCCGAAAGAAGCGAGCGCAACAGGTTCAGGTTCATCGCTGTATGACCTTTAGTGCGTCCAAAGACGGAACTGCATTACATTCTCATCACGGTAGCCGAAGCGCGTCGGCCAGCTGCTGCGCACGCGTGGATCCCCGCGCGTCCCCCAATCGCTCGTAGGCTTCCGCCGCAGCATCAAATGCCTCGATTGCCATGACTCGGCTATCCCGATCACCCGCTTGGGCCAGTAGTGCGCGCGCGACACCAAGGTTGAATTGTGCTTTCGCCCAATCGTTGGGAGCCAGTGTACCGTCCATGCTGTCGAGCAGGTGGTCATACTCAATGGCGGCAGAGCGGAATCGTTCTATTTCGAGCAAGTTGTCCAACCCAGTCAGCTCATTTCTGAGAACCACTGCTTCGGCGAGCCGTGTCCGTGCACGTTCGCTTCTTGCTTCGGCAACAGCTATGGCAGCAAGGTCGCTTTCTTCAGCCAGACTCAGAAATTTGTCTGCCTCATCGAGGTGGCCTTCGTCGATGGCCAGTCGTGCCGAATTCAGCAAGTTGGCGATCTCTGGGTCGGCTGCGCGAGCGAGCACGGTCAAACGGTCCTGCAAGTCCGCAATCGTGCGCGCCTGGTTTTCGAGTGAACTTAGAATGGCATCACGGAGAGTTGCCGCACTGAAACGCCCTGAGTTGGCGAGCCTGCTTCCTGAGCGTTCAGCAACTGCCATAAGTGCCGCTTCGGCAATTCCTGCGCGATGTGACTGGATACGAACTTCAGCCTGAATGTCGTTCCATTCGGCCTTTGTTACGCCAATGGAGGCGATGGAGGAGGGAAGACCTTGTTTTGTTTCAGCCTGACAAGACGCAAATGAAGATGCCGCAAATATCATCGTAACGAGCGCTACTTTGATCGACGACATCTTTTGTCCCCCAGAAGTAAATTTAGATTATGAACATCAATTCCGGATGTCGAGGGGGTAGAAACGGTCCTCGAGTTCCGGTTCCAATGCAGGTCGCATGGGGGAGGGTTTGTTGCCGTTCAGCTCCATAGAGAAGGTTGTACGCAGAAGCTTCTCTCCGCCAATTTAGTCTGGCCAATCAACCCAGTCCGTCCTGTTAGCTATTTCTCTATCTGTGGGTCCGAGAAGTAAGGCAATTGGCTGGCAATTGACCGAAAGAACAATATACCCGTTCCAGTGAGTTGCATGGATTGTTTACCGTGCAGCCAGGAGACGCCGATGAACACGAGCAGCAAGAAAACGCCGGGGTCTCGTTCGCCGAATGATATCGATCGACACGTCGGTAAAAAGCTCCGTAAACTTCGTCTCAATGCAGGCCTTACGCTTCAGGATCTCGCCGAGCAGATCGGCGTGAGCCATCAACAACTCCAGAAGTATGAAACCGGTGCAAACCGGCTCAGCGTGGGGATGCTTCCGGGCGTAGCAGAGGCGTTGGACGCTGAAATCATGGAGTTCTTCGAGGATGCGGATCCAACATCGAGAAAGAAGAGCAAAGTCGAACAACTTCGCAGCGAGTGCGAGATCTGGTTGAGGCGGACCAAGTCCGAGGAATCCCTGAGAGGCATGCTTCGGGTATTAAAAGCGCTAGGCTCATAATCTGGCACGCCGCGCTTGCCAAAGCATCCGCGTAGGGCGGGATTTATTTTCCCGCTTAGATTTTATTTAAGCTGTTTACGATAGCAAATCAGCACTCAGTGAACTCTGTCGAGTGTTGCCTATATGACCGCCCCGAGAAGCAAACCTGTTGCCCTGAACGGGGGACAGACTCTTTATACGCCTTCGGGTGCTCGCCTGGATACGACTGATCTCAAGATCCTCCGCCTGCTGCAGACCGGCGCGCGCGATTCAATCCAGGCCATCGCAGAACGGATACAGCTTTCCCATAGCGGCACGCTTCACCGGCTGCGGCGACTGGAAGAGTCCGGCGCCGTGCTACGCTACATGGCAGAACTTGACGAGGCGATCTTTGGCGACTGGCCGGTCACCTGGATCGACATTGCACTTGCGCGCCACCACTCCGATGCGCGCGTTCGGTTCGAGCAGGCCATCGCGGAAGCCCCGGAAGTCATGGAGGCGATCGAGTGCGTCGGCGAGTTCGATCTCTCGCTCAAGGCCGCTCTGAGGCATGCCGCCGAATGGCCTGCGTTGAAAGCAGCGCTCGATCCGCAGGCTGAGTTCATTGACCGTGCACGGCTGAGGCCTGTGGCGCGCGTCGTCAAACGGGCGATCCCGCATCCGCTGCTCGCCGGCGACGCCTCCTGACCGCTTGCCTTTTGGCACTTGCACGAGAAGGCAAGGATGCCTAATTCCACAACCACGCGAATACCTCACGGTTAACGCGGGTCCCGTCGAGCCTGAGGCCAGACGGCGCAGGTTCCGCGGTTTCCTCAAAATATCCGTCTCCGGATGAAGCATTTCGCGGGCAGGCAGGACCTGGCTGGCGATTTTCGCTAAATATGGCCCCGCCAACCCTTGTGGCCTTGCTCGCGCGCCAAGCGTTACGGCTGGT
>DNFL01000318.1:2918-3279 GCA_003486945.1 Hyphomonas sp.
GATGACCCCGTCGCCTGGAGCTCCTCCCGGCGGCTTGAACCGGGGCTGGTCATGCGTTTCGCCATTGCTGCGACAGCTTGCATCCTGATCTTCATGGCTGGCATGAGCGCGGCGACGCAGTTTGTTGCCGGCGTCTTTGATCATCATGCCGCGCTCGGCAGCCGGATCGCCCTCTCTGAAACCCTTGTCCTTTATCCTCCGTGGGCGGTGCTTGGCTGGTCGTCGTCTTTCGCGGAAGACTTCCCGCGCCCCTTCGAGCTTGCTCACGCCATCCTCTTCGCCGCGCTGCTGGCGGCGTTCGCGCCGGCCGCTTTCCTTGCGCGGCGCCGCAGCAAGCTGAAGCCCTTCGGCGCGGCTGCCG
>DNFL01000205.1 GCA_003486945.1 Hyphomonas sp.
ATCCGCGCCCGCGCCGTGATAGGCGTTGACGTTCTGGCCGAGCAGCGTGATTTCACGAACGCCCTTATCCGCCAGTGAATGCGCCTCGCTCAGTACGTCGGCCAGCGGACGCGAGAACTCGGCGCCGCGCGTGTAAGGCACGACGCAGAAGGTGCAGAACTTGTCGCAGCCTTCCTGGATGGAGACGAACGCGGTCGGCCCATCGGGGTCGCGGGTCTTCGGCAAGGCGTCAAACTTCTCGACCGTGTCGAACTCGGTTTCCAGGCGGTCGCCCACCGCACGGCTGGCGCGGGCGATCATTTCCGGCAACTTGTGATAGGCCTGCGGGCCGAGCACGAGGTCGACCGCGGGCTGGCGGCGGATGATCTCGGCACCTTCGGCCTGCGCCACGCAGCCAGCCACCGCGATGGTCATCTTGCCGCCGGAAGCCTGTTTCATCAGCTTCAGCTGGCCGAGTTCGGAATAGACCTTCTCGGTCGCCTTTTCCCGGATGTGGCAGGTGTTAACCACCACCAGGTCCGCCGTTTCCGGGCTATCGACCGGCGCATAGCCGAGCGGCTTCAGCACATCGCGGATGCGCTCGGAATCGTAGACATTCATCTGGCAGCCATAGGTCCTGATAAACAGGCCCTTCAGAGGCTTGGTGTCGGGGGGTGCAGTCATCGCGCGGCTTATGCCTCAAAAGGAGGCAAGCTGAAAGAACCTTCCACTGCGGGGGGCCCCGAAGGGCAGAGAAAGGCTTCACACCGGGCCAAAGCCAGCTAGGGTGCCCCCAAATCCGACACTTTTGGCGCCGGGGAGGCCCTGAAAACATGCTAGATCAACTCTATGCCGGCCTTGAGGCAGGCGTGAACAATGTCAGCGGCTTCATCTGGGGCGGCGAGTGGAATGGCGCGCAGGTGCTGCCCGTCGGGCCTATCGCAGTCTTCCTGCTGGGAAGCGGCCTGTTCTTCATGATCCGTCTCGGCGGCCGCCCCCTGCTCCGCTTCATTCCGGCCCTTGTCGAGGTCTGGAAAGGCCGCAAGGGCAATGGCGATCCGGCAGCGATCACACCCTTCCAGGCACTCTCGACCGCCTTGTCCGGGCAGGTCGGCACCGGTAACATTGTCGGCGTGGCAACGGCCCTGACCATCGGCGGGCCCGGCGCGATCTTCTGGATGTGGGTGACAGCGATCTTCGGCATGGCGCTCGCCTTCGCCGAAAGCTCGCTCGCCATCAAATATCGTGAGATCGACCATTATGGCCGGATCAATGGCGGCCCGATGTACTACATCAAGAAGGGTCTCGGGAAGAACTGGACCTGGCTGGCGGCCATCTTCTGCGTCGGCACGATCTTCTCTGCGACCGCCACCGGCGGCATGATCCAGGCCAACAGCCTTTCAGCCAACGTCCACTCGGCGCTTACCAATGGCGGCATTCCCGTTCCGCTCTGGGCGCTGGGCCTCATTCTTTCGGGCCTCGTCTTCGCTGTCATCATCGGCGGCATCAAATCCATCGGCAGGGTCGCCGGCAGCCTCGTGCCGGCTATGGCGGCGCTGTACATTGTTGCCTGTATTGTCATTCTCGCCTTGAACCTGCAGTTCATTCCGTACGCGTTCGGAATGATCTTCTCTTCTGCCTTCGGCCTGAACCAGGCAGCGGGCGGCCTGGCAGGCTATGCTGTTCTCTCGGCGATCCGTTTCGGTGTTGCGCGCGGCCTGTTCTCGAACGAAGCCGGTCAGGGCTCCGCCCCGATTGCACACGCCGCCTCGCAGATGAAGAACCCGGCGACACAGGGCGAGATCGCGATGATCGGCGTCTTCATCGACACGATGATCCTCTGCACCATGACGGCGCTCGTGATCCTCACGGCCGAAGGCAGCTGGGCGACCGCAGCGCAGTTCAAGGAATGGGCGGGCGAAACCACCACGCACATCTGGATGGCGGAAGGCCACAACCCCGCAACGCTGACCAACCAGGCCTTCACTGATGCCGTGCCCGGACCTGTCGGCGGATGGATCGTGACGCTCTGCCTTGCGCTGTTCGCGTTCACGACAATCATCGGCTGGTCGTATTATGCCGAGCAGGCGGTAACCTTCCTGATTGGCGAATGGGCGACCAAGCCGTTCCGCTATATCTGGGTGGTGATCATCTTCGTCGGCGCGATGGCGGAAGTGAACATCATCTGGCTGTTCGGCGACATTGCCAACGCCTCGATGGCCTTCCCCAACCTGATCGCAATCCTTCTCCTGTCAGGCATCGTCTATGGCATCCACAAGTCCAATGGCGATCCGGACACGGCGGATGGTGAAAGCGTGATCGAGGACCTGCGCGAAACGAAGCCCGCCGAATAGGCGGGCTTCGGCCGCGGTCGTAACGAAGGTCAGATCGTCAGGACGATCTTGCCGAAATGCTTCTGGCTGGCCTGATGGGCGAAGGCGGCGGCGATCTGGTCGAGCGGGAATTTCGAGTCGATGACCGGGCGCAGGCCGGTTGCATCGATGGCATCGACCATATCCTCCTGATGGCGGCGCGAGCCGACCGTGATGCCGGACAGCGTGATGTTGCGCGAGAACAGCGCCGCTGTCGGCACCTCGCCGGAGATACCCGTCAGCACACCGATCAGCGAGATATGACCGCCCGGGCGGCAGGCATTGATCGACTGCGCCATCGTGCCCGGCCCGCCGATCTCGACGACTTCGTCCACGCCGCGCCCACCGGTCAGCTCGAAGGCTCTCTTCCCCCAGTCTGGCGTTTCCTTGTAATTGATCACATGGTCTGCCCCGAGCGCCTTCAGCTTCTCGAGCTTGGCGTCGGAGGATGACGTGGCGATCACGCGTGCGCCGGTCGCCTTGACGAACTGCAACGCGAAGATCGACACGCCGCCGGTGCCCTGCACGAGCACCCAGTCGCCGGGCTTGGTCTTCGTCTCGACATACATGCCGCGCCAGGCTGTCAGCGCGGCGCAGGGCAGCGTCGCGGCTTCCTCGAAGCTCCAGCCTTGCGGCATGCGCGTGAAGGCGGTTTCCGGACCGGCGTAGAGTTCGCAACCGAACCCGTCCGCGCCGTCACCCGGCACAGACTGGAAACCGGCAGCCTCGATCTGTCCTGACTGCCAGTTGGGGAAGAACAGGGAGATCACCTTGTCGCCCACCTTCCATTTCGTGACGCCTTCGCCGACAGCGACGACTTCCCCTGCCCCATCGGACATCGGGATACGCCCATCCGGCGTCGGGATGCCGCCGAGGACGACGACAAAATCGTGATAGTTCAGCGAGCTGGCGCGAACGCGCACCAGCACTTCGCCCGCCTTTGGCTTCGGGTCAGGGCGATTTTCGATGACGAGCTTGTCGAGCCCGCCCGGCTTTTTGACAGCGGCAACTTTCATGGTCTGGTCCTCCCGGTTTCGCCTGAAGGGACCTATGCCGCCGCCGGGTAAGTCAAGAGGTTCCCAGGCGGGCTTCCCTTAGGGACTTGCGGCGAACCTTGCCGGCATCGTCGCGCACAGCCTCGGCGGTATATTCAAACGACTTCGGAATCTTGTAGCGCACCAGCCGCTCGGCGAGGTGGGCTTCCATCGCAGCCTTGTCGACGGGCCCTTCCGGCCGATCGATCACCGCGTGCAGGCGCGCGCCCATGTCTTCGTCCGGCAGGCCGATCACAGCGGAGGAGCGCACACCCGGATAGGCATCGATCGCGGCTTCGACTTCGGCCGGATAGATGTTTGCGCCGCCGACGAGGATCATGTCGGAGAGCCGGTCCGTGAGGTAGAGATATCCGTCCTCATCCATCCAGCCCATGTCGCCAAGGCTCTCCCAGCCGCCATCGATGGCTTTTGCTTCGGCGCCAATATAACGATAGGTCGTGCCTGCACCGGTCAGCGGACGGATGAACACTTCGCCGACTTCGCGCGGCGGCAGCGTCTCGCCTTTCTCACCGACGACTTTCATCTCGCAGGTCTCGACCGGGCGCCCGACAGAACCCTTGTGGAGCAGCCATTCCGTACCCTGAATGGTTGTGGAGCCCTGCCCTTCCGTACCGCCATAGAGTTCCCAGATCACTTCCGGGCCGAGCCACTCTATGAAACATTCCTTCAGCCAGGGCGGGCACGGGGCCGCGAGGTGCCAGAGCGCCTTGAGGCTGGAAAGATCGTAGCGCGCACGTGCCTCTTCCGGCAGTGCCCAGATGCGCCGCATCATGGTCGGTACGGTGTAGACGGTATCGACCTTGAATGCCTCGATCAGGCGCAGCGTCTCTTCCGGATCGAACCGCGTGGTGACGACCACCGAGCCGCCGCGGAACAGCGCCGACATCGCCCACAGGAACGGGCCATTGTGATAGAGCGGGCCGGGGATCAGCATGCAGCCCTGTAGCGGAATGTTCAGCGGCGCCAGATCAGTGTCCGTCGCTGCCGGTGTCTTCGATACAATAAGCTTCGGCCGACCGGTCGAGCCGCCGGATGTCATCGCCTTGAAGCTCGCGGCAATCATTTCCGGAAGCTCCGTCTCCGGAAGCGAGAGGTCCGGCGCATATCCCTCCGGTACGCAGGCGATGCCGGCATACTCGCCGGGCGCGACACCGACGACGAGGCTGGGTGTGCCGACTTCGACGATCTGGTCGCGCTCGAACTTCGGCAGGCGCGCGGAAACCGGCTGCGGCGTCGCGCCGGCCTTCCAGGTGGCAAAACACGCCGCGAAGAATTCAATGCCGTTCGGCAGGGCGATGGTGACAAAATCATCCGGCTTCACGCCGAGACCGATATAGGCGCGCGCGAGACGGTTCGTCTGCCGGTCAAACTCAGACCAGCTGACCTCGCGGCCTTCATGGTGGATGATCATCCTGTCCGGCTGCTGGCCTGCCCAGTAAGCAAGAATTCGCGACAGTGAAACCTGGGCCATGCGGCCACCTCCCTCTGATTTTTTGTATTCCGTATCTGGTGTCAGATGCCCGCGCGCTTCAGCAGCCTGCGGAACCCGTCCCAGAACTCGGCGCGTTTGTCATCGGTCTCCATCAGGATCTCGTGCATCGCGCCGTCGATCGTCACGTGTTCGCAGTCCTTCAGCCGCTTCGCGATGGCCGTGTGCGAGGTATTGTCGACCAGCTTCTCGTCGCCGGCTGACGCCACAAAGACCGGGATCGTCACGTTCGACAGCGCCTTGGGCTTTGTGAACGTCGCGAGGATTTCCAGCGAGGCGCCAAGCCAGCCCCAGGTCACCGGGCCGAGTTCCAGTTCCGGCGCCGCATCCGTCAGCGCCCGCTGCAATTCCCAGCGGCGCTTGTCATGCGTGACGATGTTGGTCTCGAACTTTTCGGGCGGGCCGGGTTGGACAGCATAGTCACCGGACCGTCCGGTTACGCGCATCGCCCAGACGAGATAGCTCATACCGATGAACTTCGACTTCAGCCCCCACATCGGTGCGCAGAAGGCGGCTGCCTCAACCTTCACAAGATCCTGCGCGATGGCGGCCAGCGCGATGGCGCCCCCCATCGAGTGGGCGAGGCAGATGCGCGGCTCCGGCAGCCGGTCAGAAAAAGCGTCGAGCCCGTTCGCCAGCGCGCCCATGAAGGTTTCGAACCGGTCGATATGGCCTTTTTTGGTATCGTCGAGCAGGCGCTCGGACATGCCCTGCCCCGGCCAGTCGAGGATCAGGACAGCAAAACCCATCTGCTGCAGCTCGCGGCCAACCTCGAAATATTTCTCGATGAATTCCGTACGGCCCGGACAGACGATAACCGTGCCGCGCGTCTTGGCGGCAGACAACGCCGGCGCCGCGCAGGCGCGCAGGGCGCGGCCTCCGTCGCCCTTGAACCACACGATGCTTGCCCCCTCAGGCGCCGGATTGCCCTTGAGGTTCACGAAGGTCGACGGTTTTGACGCGATATCGTCCATGCCGGCTCGTCCTGGAAATATGAAGCCGCCCAAGCTGGCGCCGGGCGGCCTCAAACGTCAATCCCTGACGGGACGTCCGGCTCAGCCGGCGAGCTTCTTCATCAGGCCCTGCAGCTGCATAGCGACCGACATGTCGCCGCCGACTTTCAGCTTGCCTTGCATGAAGGCCATCGTCGGGTCGAGGGCGCCGGTGGCGAGTTTCGTGAAATCGTCCCAGCTCACCGAGATGGTGGCATCAGCGGGGCCGTCAGAATTGTCGACCGTGCCGGCTGCGCCGTTGATCAGCAGTTTGCCGACGCTGCCGAAATCGAACTTCACCGATTTCTTGAAGTCGCTGCCGCCTTTGACGGCTTCAGCAGCGCGGGCGGTGAGTTGAGCGAGATCCATCCTTGGGTTCCTCCTTGGGAATTGGTACCGGCACCGGATAAAGCAAACCGGGGCGGGCGGGGCAAGAAGATTCCCTTGACGCGCCCAACGGCAAGTTGATCACCTGCAGATCATGAGCTGGGAAAAAGCAATCGAAGAGCTGCGCCGCCGTGAAAGGCTGGCCGAAAAGATGGGCGGCGAGGAGCCGGTCGAACGCCAGCGCGGGCGCGGCAAGCTGACGGTGCGTGAACGCGTCGCCTTCCTTGCCGATCCCGGCAGTTTCCACGAGATCGGCAAGATTGCCGGCAAGGGCGACTACGGCGCCGATAATCAGCTCGCATCTTTCCGCCCTTCGCCCTTTGTCGTGGGGCGCGGCGTCATCGAAGGGCGGCCCGTCGTGGTGCAGGCCGATGATTTCACCATTCGCGGCGGCGCGGGCGACGCCGCCATCTGGCAGAAACTCGTCTTCGCCGAGCAGATGGCGAACGAGTACCGCATGCCGCTAATCCGCCTCGTGGATGGTACGGGCGGGGGCGGTTCGGTAAAAATGCTGGAGAAGGATCCCCGCACCTACATTCCGCAAACGCCCGGCTGGGAATGGGTGGTGGCGAACATGGCGGCGTCGCCCTTCGTGATCGGAAGAGCACACGCCTGAANNAGATCGGCAAGATTGCCGGCAAGGCGACCTACGGGCCGGACGATGAACTCGCGGGCTTCACGCCCTCAACATCGGTTACCGGGCGCGCGCGCGTGGAGGGCCGGCCGGTGGTGATCCTCGCCGATGATTTCACCGTGCGCGGCGG
>DNFL01000204.1 GCA_003486945.1 Hyphomonas sp.
CTTGGCCTTCTTGATCTGGTCCATGCCGTCCCGGCGCACGTTGCGCACCGACACGCGGGCATGTTCGGCGTATTGCGCGGCGACCTTGGTCAGTTCGCGGCGGCGCTGTTCGTTCAGTTCGGGAATCGGCAGCATGACCAGCGTGCCGTTCAGTTGCGGGTTGATCCCCAGCCCGCTGTCACGGATCGCCTTTTCAACCTTGCTGACCATGCCCTTGTCCCAGACGTTGATCACCACCATGCGCGGTTCGGGCACGTTGATCGTGCCCAACTGGTTGATCGGCGTCATCTGGCCGTAAGCCTCGACCTGGATCGGTTCGAGCATCGAGCCCGAGGCCCGCCCGGTGCGCAAACTGGCAAATTCGGTGCGCAACGAGGACAGCGCTCCCTCCATCCGGCGCGTCAGGTCATCGATGTCGATTTCGAGGTCGTCGCTCATGCGGGTGTTCCGGTCCGTTCAAAGGTGCTGACTTTCCCGCAACCTATACCCGCAAAGCGCGGGGCATGTATAGACCCGGACGCCAGAACGGGCGCGACCGCGAGGATCGCGCCCGGGTTTCCGGGACCGGTCGTCTGGGGGGCGTCCGGCCCTGGAAAGGGCCTGACTACAGGTTATGGCGGTTCAGGATGACCTCGTTGCCGATCCGCAGCGAGATGTCGCCGTCGTCAATCTGGGCCAGCAGGTTTTCCATGACCTCCAGTTGGAGGTCCAGGTCGATCGCGGTTTGCTGCGCGATCCCCTGCTGGGGCCCCAGAACAGGACCTTCGCCCAGGGGTTGCCGGTCGCGCGGGACCTCTTCCTCGTCAAGGATGTTCACCTCCTCGAATTCGGGCTCGGCGATCTCGATCCCGACTCCGCGGCGCAGGGCATCGCGCACCTGGTCGATGCCGGTCACCGCCTGCCCGGCCTTGCGGGCAAAGCCGAGTAGATCGACACAGCGTTTCACCAGCAGCGTCTCGATCAGGTCCGCGAGACCTTCCGGCACCGTGACAGCCGTTTTGAAGCCGCGTGCAAAGGCGCCCTTTTTTGCAGCCGTTTCAACATGCTCGCGCTTTGCGGTCACCCAGACGCCCCTGCCCGGCAGGCGGCAGGCGATATCCGGCGTCACCACGCCGTCCGGAGACAGAACAAAGCGCACCATCGCATCCTGCGGCAGGCGTTCGCGCGTCACCGCGCACAGTCGCTCAGGCGAGGAAGCGTCTTCCTCGCCCGAAACGTATCCTTCGATGTCAGCGGTCAGGCGCGGATCACTCTCGGGATGCGGCATCATCATCGCCGCCCTCCATCTGAAGATCTGCCAGATCGATGCCGAGCTCTTCTGCGAGCGCGTCTTCGTCGTCGTCATTGTCCGAATTGCCAAGCTCGCCGAGGGCGAGGAGGGCGCGCTCTTCTTCGGTCAGCTCCGCCGCCGGCTCGTCTCCGGCCTGCTGGGCGATGAGGGCGTCGAGCGCTTCCGGTTCGATCCAGCCGGCGATGACGCGGGCTTTCATCACGAACATCTGAGCGTCGTCCTTGCGCATCTCACCCTTCTTCAGGATGCCTTCGACCCAGACCGGTTTGCCATCCGGGCCCGGCTCGCGGTAGCCGGTGATGTCGTCGGGCACGAGGCCGGCAACGTCTTCGACCGTCTTGATGCCCTGCTCGCCGAGTTTCACGGCGAAGGCCGGGGTGACGCCTTCGAGATCCATCACGGCATCCTCGACACCGAGTTCGCGGCGCTTGGCATCGTTCTCGGCGGCGAGCTGGTCGAGGAAGTCGCGGGCGCGCTCCTGCAGCTCTTCGGCGACATCCTTGTCGAAGCCTTCGATGGTGATGAAGTCTTCCGGTGCAACGAAGGCGATCTCCTCGACCGTCTCGAAGCCTTCGGAAGCGAGCAGCTGGGCGAGCGTTTCGTCCGCATCCAGAGCTTTCATGAACAGTTCGGTACGCTCCTGGAACTCTTTCTGGAAGCGTTCGGAATCCGCCGACTCTGTGATCAGGTCGATCTGCCAGCCGGTGAGTTGCGAGGCGAGGCGCACGTTCTGTCCGCGGCGGCCGATGGCCAGCGGGAACTGGTCGTCTGCCACAACAACCTCGACGCGGCGCTCGTCTTCATCGAGTACCACTTTCGAGACTTCCGCCGGCTGCAGCGCGTTCACGATGAAGGTTGCCGCGTCATAGCTCCACGGGATGATGTCGATCTTCTCGCCCGAGAGCTCGCCGACAACCGCCTGCACGCGCGCGCCGCGCATACCGACGCAGGCGCCGACGGGGTCGATGCTGGAATCGTGCGACAGCACGGCGATTTTGGCACGCGAGCCCGGGTCACGCGCGGCGGCCTTGATCTCGATCACGCCTTCATAAACTTCCGGCACTTCCTGCGCGAACAGGCGCGCCATGAATTCCGGCTTGGCGCGCGAGAGGAAAATCTGCGGGCCTTTGGTTTCGCGGCGCACGTCATAGACATAAGCGCGGGTGCGATCGCCGACGTGGAGGTTTTCGCGCGGGATGCACTCGCTGCGGCGGATGATGCCTTCGGCGCGGCCGAGGTCGACGATGACATGGCCATACTCGACGCGCTTGACGATGCCGTTGATGATCTCGCCGACGCGGTCCTTGTATTCATTGTACTGACGTTCACGCTCGGCATCGCGCACTTTCTGCGTGATCACCTGCTTGGCGGTCTGGGCGGCGACGCGGCCGAAGTCAAAGGGCGGAAGCTCTTCCTTCAGTTCGCTGCCGATCTCGAGCGATGCGTCGATCTTCTTCGCATCTGCAAGGCGCAGCTGCTTGGCTTCGTCTTCGAAATTCTCGTCGGAGACAACCGTCTGCACGCGCCACAGCGTCTGCTCGCCGGTCGCAGGATCGATCTTCGCCCGGATGTCATGCTCCTGGCCATACTTTGCCTTGGCGGCTTTCTCGATCGCCTCCTGCATCGCCTCGATGACAATGCGCTGGTCGATCGACTTCTCTTCCGCGACCGCCTTGGCGATCTGCAGGATTTCAAGCCGGTTGGCGGAAACGCCGATGGCGGTCATTGGAGATCTCCTGTCTCTTCTTCCGTGTCGTCTTCAGTTTCGTCGATTTCGAAATCGGCGAAGGTTTCGTCGTCGTCATCCGGTTGCGGCGGGAGGTTCCCGGCGGCGCGTGCGGCGGCGATCAGTTCGTCGGTGAGCACAAGGCTCGCCCGGCTCATTTCATGGACCCCGGCAACGAGTTCGGTCTCGTCATCAAGTTCGATATGTGCGCCGGCCTCGTCCTCGCCGGTGATCGTGCCAGTGAAGCGGCGCCGGCCATCGATCGGGCGGGCGAGCTCAACCTTCACCGCATGGCCGATCCAGCGGGCAAAATCGCCGGGACGGGTCAGCGGCCGGTCGATTCCGGGCGTGGACACTTCCAGCATGTAGGCTTCGGAAATCGGGTCCGCGGCGTCCAGAACTGGCGACATGGCGCGGCTGAGACGCGCGCAATCCTCGACATCGGTCGGGGCGCCCCCTGCCCGCTCGGCCATCACCTGCAGGTGCGGGCGGCGGCCGCCCTGAACCCGCAGGCGCACGATTTCCATGCCGAGGCCTTCCGCGACGGGGCGGATCAGGTCCAGCAGGCGGCTTTCCTGTTCAGTCAGGGCGATCATGCGAGGCGGAGCAATTCCAGATAAAGAAAAACGGCGGACCCGTTCCCGGACCCGCCGCCGATATGTTTCGACTTGGCGGCTAGATAATCCCGAAAGGGGCCCCTGTCGAGGGGGCATGTGTGACCAGAAGAAAACAGCGGCCGGGAGGGTTTCCCGGCCGCTGCTTCCTGACCCCTTTAAAGGGGCGAACCCTTAGAGGATCTTCAGGTCGACTGCCGAGGTCTTGCCGCGGCGTTCGTCCTTGTAAAGCTCGTAAGAGATTGCCTGGTTCTCGGCGAGGGTACGCAGACCCGACCGCTCGACTGCAGAGATGTGAACGAAGACGTCAGCGCCGCCCTCATCCGGCTTGATGAAGCCAAAACCCTTTTGGTCGTTGAACCACTTAACTTTTCCGGTTGCCATGCAGGCCTTCCTTTACCGTATTCCGGCCGCGGCGGACGCGGGATGCGCCATACCGGTGCCTATCGAAAGCGGAGGAGGGAAAGTCATTGCCGTCGGTCTGACGGGGTCTTGATATTCAGACCGACCGGTTTCGATGGCATGCAAATGCTCACAAAAAGCCCGAAAGGTCAAGGAAATCTACAGCTTCAGGTTCGCGCGAGGTCGTACCATATCGGGTCACAATCGCCGAGTTTCTTGGATTCGTAGCGGGTTGTGACATGGTCCGCAGGCGGACGGCGCCAGTCATCGGCGCTCTGTGCGGTCCAGTCGAAGCCGCCATGGCTCAGGAAGGCGAGCAGCGCTTCATCCGCATACGACGCCACATCGGTGGCAAACCGGACGTGTGCGCCGGGCGCCAGAACGCGGTGCAGTGCAGCAAGGAAGGCCGGCTGTATGAGGCGGCGTTTCTGCTGACGGCGTTTCGGCCAGGGATCCGGGAAGAGGATGAAGACGCGGGCGATGGAGCCCTGCGGCATGGCGGCGAGCAGGTCTCGCGCATCGTCCGGCCACAGACGGACATTCGTGAGCTGGTTGTCCTCGATCCCCGCGAGCGCCTTGGCGACGCCTTCGATGAAGGGCTCGCAGCCGATGAAACCGGTCTGCCGGTTGGTAGCTGCCTGATGGACCAGATGCTCTCCGCCGCCGAAGCCGATTTCCAGCCAGACTTCATCCTTGCCGGGAAACAGCGCGCGCGGATCGAAGGCGCCTTCGGGCGCAGGGATACGGAATGCCTCCAGCCCGGTTTCGACAAGCCTCTGCTGGCGCGGCGAGAGCGGGCGCCCACCGGTGCGGCCGAAGCTGCGGATCGGCCGCGCTTTCAGGGTGTCCTTGTCGGGGCCGGGCATTTCAATCCTGGCTGCTGGAGCGGCCATCAAAGGCGGAGGCCGCGGCCCGCACCGTATTGAGCAGCGACTTGCGCAGCGAGATATCCTCGATCTTCTGGAAGGCCGCGATCAGCTCCAGCATTTCCGGCGTCATCACCGGAGCGTGGGGCTCGTCTTCGTCTTCAGCAAACTCGGCCTGTTCGGCTTCGAGGAATTCTTCGGCGCCTTCGAAGAAATAGCTGATCGGCACGCCGAGCACGCCGGCGATTTCATAGAGGCGACCCGCGGAGACGCGGTTGACGCCCTTCTCGTATTTCTGGACCTGCTGGAAGGTGAGTTCGAGGATTTCGCCGAGGCGTTCCTGGGTCAGCTTCAGCTCACGCCGGCGCCAGCGGATTCTCTGTCCGACAACCCGGTCAATGCCGCTGGGAAGTTTGCTGTCCGTCATCCGTCTCCCCGGTCACCCATTCTGGGGGGTGCCATTGCCCTTACCGCCTCCAGCCGAGGAAGGCCAGTAGCGCAAAGAGGCAGAGGCTGAACCAGAAAAGGCTGGCGCCGAGGCGCGTCTGGTAGATGGTGACGGGCGCGGGCTCCGGAATTCGGTCGCGGCCATAGGTGGTCGACCAACCTTCCGGCGCGGTTTCGGCAGGCGCGGTGCGCATACGCTCGCGGCCATAGCCATCAACAATTCCGGACATGCCGCGATTGGCAGCGCGCACCAGCGGCAGGCCGGTTTCGATCGAGCGGTAGCGGTTCTGTGCATAGTGCTGGGCCGGGCCCATGCCGACGCCGAACCAGGCATCGTTGGAGATCAGCACGATCCATTGTGCGCGGTCTGTCAGGTTCGCCTTGCGGGTGATCTCGGGGAACAGGCCTTCATAGCAGATCAGCGCCACGAAAGGCGGGAAGCGGCCGGTATCAATCGCGGTAGCCCCTCCCCCCGGACGGAAGCCGCTGGAGGCGAGGCGCTGGGTGGTTTTCGGCAAGATTGACGCAATGCTGCGCCCGAAAGGGATGAAATCGACGGCGGCCAGTTCGCCCAGTGGCACGAGGCGGTGCTTGTCATAGAGCGAGATCGGGCCGGTCTGATTGGCCTGCGCATCCAGCACGGCGAGGCTGTTATAGAAGATGGCATTGTCGTCGGTCAGCCATTCATAGCGGGTGGCGCCCGCGATCAGGGTGCGCTCGCCGATATAGGCAGAGATCGCGTCGAGCGGCAGGGCGTTCTGAAGCAGGTAGCCCGGCACGGCGCCTTCCGGCCAGATCACGACATCGCCGGGGCGGCTGTCGGGATAGGTCAGCATACGGATATATTGTTCGAGCACGACTTCGGTTTCGAGCCGGTCCCAATCTGCCTGCGGCACGCCGGCATCCATGATCACGACATTCTGATCGGTCAGCGGCGAAGGCTCATCAATCCGCTCCGCGCCCCAGGCCCAGCCGAAGGCGAGCACGATGACCGCCCCGAACGACGGCGCAAGGCGAAGGCCGAGGCCTTTGGCATCGCGTGTGTCGACCAGCGCGGCCGGCGCCGTCATCACGAACAGGGTAAGCAGCGTCAGCCAATAGACGCCGCCGAGCGAGGCGGCCTGCGAAAGGGCGCCGCCGGGAATCCAGGTGGTGCCCGGCAGGTTCCAGGGAAAGCCGCCGAACAGGTGGCCGCGCGTCCATTCGGCCAGCGCAAAGAATAGAGCAAACACAAATATGCGCGACGGCGACGCAGACCAGAAGGCGCCCGCCATGGCGGTGAATGCGCCCCAGATCAGCCCCATGCCAGCAGGCAGCGCGACCAGTGGCAGCCAGATCCAGATCAGGTGCTGTTCGGGGTTCACCAGGAACGGCATCGCCGTCCAGTGCATGCTGATGAGGAAATATCCGACCCCGAAGGCCCAGCCGCGCAGGGCAACCGAACGGCCCCAGCGCTGTTCGCCGCGCGCGCCGTCGATCATCCAGATGAGGCCGGTGAACGAGATCGCCAGCATCACGCTGAAATGGAACGGCGCAAAAGCGAATGCGGCGAGCGCGCCGAGCACGGCGGCGACCCCGGCTACTGGCCAGCCGCGCAGGCGCGCGAGCGACTCATGCAGGGGCCCCAGGGCCGTAAAGCCGTGGCTGCGAACAGCTTCAGACATTCACTCTACTCCTCTGGCGCCGGTGGAGGCGCCGTTTCCGGCAGTCGAAGCCTGAGGCGCCGGATACGGCGCGAGTCGGCTTCCATGATTTCGAATTCGGTGCCGCCCGGATGGCGAAGCACTTCGCCGCGCAGCGGCACCTTGCCGGCCAGCGCAACCGCGATGCCGCCGAGCGTGTCGATTTCCGCTTCGCTGTCTTCGAGGCCAAGGTCAACGCCGGTTTCTTCGGCGAACTCATCCACCTCGGTGCGCGCATCGGCTTCCCAGACGCGGGCACTGCGGCGAACGAACATCTGTTCCTCGTCGTCATGCTCGTCTTCGATGTCGCCGACGATGACTTCGACAAGATCCTCAAGCGTCAGCAGGCCGTCTGTGCCGCCATACTCGTCCACCACGATGGCGAGATGGATGCGGGTTGCCTGCATCTTCACCAGGAGGTCCGTCAGCTTCATCGAGGGCGGAACGTAGAGCACGTTGCGGCGCAGGCGCTCCAGCGGCCGTTTGGGCGGCGTCTCGCCCTTGGCGATCTCGCCGATGACATCCTTGATGTGAACAAAGCCGACCGGGTCATCCAGCGACTCCCGGTAAATTGGCAATCGCGAATGGGTGACTTCGGCAAACACCTTCACCAGCTCGTCAAACTCGATGCCGGCCTCGACAGCCTGTATCTCGGCCCGCGGAACCATGACGTCATAGACGCGCTGCTGTTCGAACTCGGCAAGGCGCAAGCGCATGACCTGCGGGGCGCCATCTGTCTGTGGACCGGTATCGGCCGGCGCAACATCCGGCGCGGGCTTCTTCCGGAAGCCGAAAAGGCCGCGTCGTCGTCCCGGGGACGTGGCGCTGGGAGAATCAGAATCACTCATCGGCGTGTGCGTCGCTCAGCAAGTATGGATTGGGGATGCCAAGGGAAGCAAGCGCGGAAATTTCCTTTGATTCCATGATGGCTGCCTCTTCGGGCGTTTCATGATCATGGCCGAGCAGGTGGAGATAGCCATGGATCAGGAGGTGGGTCAGGTGGTCGGCCAGGTTCTTGCCCTGCGCGGCGGCGTCCTTTGCCGCAATTCCGGAAGTGACCGCAATGTCGCCGAGCAGCGGCCGGTCCATTTCCAGCGCCGGGAAGGACAGGACGTCTGTGGGCTTGTCCTTGCCCCTAAATTCGAGATTGAGGCGCTGCAACTCTGCGTCGCCGGTCAGCAACACGGAGACGAGACCTTCGGCAGGCTCTTCGCGGGCGGCGGCTGCGAAAGCGCGGCGGCAGTGGGAATCGAGATCGCCAAGGGCGGCCCACTCCTCCCCTTCCACGATTAGTGCGAGCTCGATCATGGCTATGGCCTCAGCTGTCGCCTGCGGCGGCATAGGCATCGATGATGCGCGCAACGAGGCCGTGGCGGACCACATCGGCGGCGGTGAGCTGGTGCGTGTGGATGCCCTCGACCTTGTCGAGAATACGAAGCGCATGCTTGAGGCCGGAAGTCTGGCTGCCGGGCAGGTCGATCTGGTCCGGGTCGCCGGTGACCACCATGCGGCTGTCGCGGCCAAGGCGCGTCAAAACCATCTTCATCTGCTGGGCGGTCGTATTCTGCGCTTCGTCGACAATAACGAAGGCGTTCTTCAGCGTTCGTCCGCGCATGAAGGCGATGGGCGCCACTTCGATCTCGCCGCGCGCCATGCGGCGTTCCATCTGTTCCTGGCCCATCAGTTCACGGAGCGAATCCCAGATGGGCAGCATATAGGGATCGACCTTCTCTTCCAGCGTGCCGGGAAGGAAGCCGAGCTTCTCGCCGGCCTCTACTGCAGGACGTGTGACGATCAGGCGCTGGCGGATGCCGGCATTCAGCTCAGCGACGCCGGTGGCGACCGCAAGATAGGTCTTGCCGGTGCCGGCGGGGCCGACGCCGAAGATCAGTGCGTTGTCCGGATTGGTCAGCAGCTCGATATAGCGCGCCTGTCCGCGCGTCATCGCGGTGACGGGCTTCTTGAGGCCCTTGAGACCGGTGAAATGCTGGGAAGGCGCACGCGCGGCTTCCAGCGCGCCGTCAAGTTCCATCTCCGAGGCCTGCGCGCCGCCGCGAAGGCGACGTTCAAATTCCGCGAGCGCGGCTTCGGCGAGCGAGACGCCCTCCTCCGAGCCATCCAGACGGATGCCGCCGCCCTGGCTTTCGGCGCGCAGGCCAAAATCCTTGAGGCGGCTTTCAAGCAGGGCAAGATGGCGGTGATGCGGGCCGCAAAGTTCCTGCAGGCGTTCGGCCTGGCGGACTTCATAAACGCGGCTGACTGATTTCGGGTCAGGCATGCTGGCAGACGGGCGTTTCGAACTCACGCAGCGGGCTCATGTGCGCGCACAAGCTCCCCGGTGAGCGAGTTGAGGCTCGATCCGACGATCTTCACATCGACCAGTGCGCCCATCAGCGCTTCAGCGCCATCGAAATGCACCGCCTGAAGGTAAGGCGAGCGGCCGTGCAACTGGCCCGGATTGCGGCCCTTGCCGGTGACGAGCACGGGCAACGTCTTGCCAACCTGCGCCCCATTGAACGCCGTCTGCTGTTCGCGCAGCAGGGCCTGCAGCGCCTGAAGGCGTTCGTCCTTCACCGGTTCGGAGACATGGCCGTGCATCTCGGCTGCCGGCGTGCCGGGGCGCGAGGAATATTTGAACGAGTAGGCAATGGCATAATTCACATCGCGGGCGAGTTGCATCGTCGCCTCGAAATCTGCATCCGACTCGCCGGGAAAGCCGACGATGAAGTCGGTGGCGATGGCAATGTCCGGACGGGCCGTCCGTACACGGGCAATGATGTCGCGGTAGTGATCGGCCGTGTGGCCGCGGTTCATGGACTTGAGGATCCGGTCAGAACCCGCCTGAACCGGCAGGTGCAGGAAGGGCATCATCGCGGGCGTGTCGCCATGCACCGCGATCAACTCATCATCCATGTCGCGCGGATGGCTGGTCGTGTAGCGGATGCGCTCGATGCCGCCGATCTTTGCGATATGGCGGGCAAGCTGGCCCAGCGTCCAGTCGGCGCCGCCTTCGACGCGCGGCGCAGCGCCGTGAAACGCGTTGACGTTCTGGCCGAGCAGCGTGACTTCGCGCACGCCCTTGGCGGCGAGGTCGCGCACTTCCAGAATGATGTCATCGACGCTGCGCGAGATTTCCGCGCCGCGCGTGTAGGGCACGACGCAGAAGGTGCAGAA
>DNFL01000021.1:0-9399 GCA_003486945.1 Hyphomonas sp.
TCCGGCAGGGGAATGGTGAACGTGTCTGACCGGTCCTTCGGCGGCTTGAAGCCGGTGTCGACCGTCTCGCCCGCTTCCGTCCGGATGGTGAACGCGACCAGGCCGACGGGTTGGCTGAAGCTGAATGAAAAGTCTCCGGGCAGCGTTTCAATGACGGCGGCGTCTTCGATACTGGTCGTCTTTACACTGACATGGGCAAAGGCCGGGGCGGCGGCGATGGCCAGGGCCAGAACGGTCACGCTTACGAGTTTGGAGAAGTGCATTTGATGTCCTTTCATGGGAGATGTTCAGAGGTTTGGGTTCAGAACCAGAGCCGGATGCCGGTAACGAAGGAGAGGGATTCAGTGTCATCGCCCCGGGCGCGGACATAGTCTGCCGTTTCGCCGACCGATGTTTTCCAGTTGACCCCGACATAAGGC
Source organism: Hyphomonas sp. (assembly GCA_003486945.1). GTDB lineage: Bacteria > Pseudomonadota > Alphaproteobacteria > Caulobacterales > Hyphomonadaceae > Hyphomonas. The sequence continues at coordinate 420 of DNFL01000021.1, forward strand.
GCGAACTGGCGATCGATCTCATAACGCAGACGAAGGCCGGCTTCTGCCGTCGAAAGCCCCGCGCCGGTTTCAAGTTCGGGCACGTCTTGGAGCGCGAAGTTCAGTTCCGTGCGGGGTTGCAGGACGAGGCGCTGCGTCAACAGGAATTCATATTCGGCTTCGAAACGGGCCGAGAGGTCGCCTTCCTCGCTGAGGAACACGGCACCATCGACTTCGAACCAGTAAGGGGCAAGGCCCTGAATACCGGCCACTGCATAAGTGCGGGCCGGGCCAGGTTCAAAGTCATGACGCAGGCCTGCCTGCACGTCGAAGTACCGTGCGATGGGGCGTGACCAGAGCGCCTGAAGCTCGGCTTCTTCAAAATTGCCAGCATCGAGATCGTAGTCGATCTCGGACTTTATCCAGAGCCGGTTCTCATCCGTGCCCCACCAGCCCTGACCCTCCAGAAGAAGGGCCGGTGAGCCTTCGCCGGACTGGTATTCGAACCGGTCGGCGAGGATCATGTAATTTACCCCTCCGCCATGTTCTTTTTTCAGGGCGTCCTGAGACGCCTTGAACTCATCCTTGTCCCAATAGACTTCGGCTTGCGATCCGGGTGCGGGCGCCTCCTGAGCTAAAGCAGGGGCCGCCGCAAGCGGCGAGATCAGGACAAGTATCGCCATCAATTGAGCGCTGGTCATCAACGGTGTCCTTCGTGGTTCATTTCCGTCATGGGGGCTACCTGCTGAGGAGGATTGTCTGCAAGCGGTGGAACAGAGGTTACGTGCTCTTTGTGCGGGCCGTCAGCGTCCGCTGCCGCACCTCGTGGCAGGACGGAGACGACCTGCATCATGCCTGCGTGCATGTGAAACAGGAGGTGACAGTGGAAGGCCCAGTCGCCGACGTGGTCAGCCGTGACATCGAACGAGACGCGTTCTGCCGGTTTGACGAGGACCGTGTGTTTGCGTGGCTTGTTATCGGTATCACCGACAACAAGGTCGAAGAACATGCCGTGAAGGTGGATCGGGTGGCTCATCATCGTGTCGTTGACGAGGGTGACGCGCAGCCGTTCGCCTTCATGGAAGATGATCGGACCTGTGACTTCGCTGAGCTTCACACCGTCGAAGGACCACATGTAGCGCTCCATGTTGCCGGTGAGATGGATCTCCATCTCACGGCCTGGGGGGCGGGTGTCGGGGTTTGGTGTCAGGCTCCTGAGCTGAGAATATCTGAGCGCCCTGTGCGGCACGTTCTCGAGACCGAGACCTGGCTCGTCGATCCGGCTCACTTGCACCATCGCGACGTTATCGACACCCACACCCATCCTGTGGTCGTGGCCCTGCGGGACAGACGCGGGCATGCCCATGGCTCCATGATCCATGCCAGGCATTGCGCTGTGGTCCATTCCGGTCATAGCGCTATGGTCCATGCCGGCCATTGAGCCGTGATCCATGGAGGACATGTCCATGCCCATGTCGCGGTGCGTGAGCGTTGGGCGCTCGCGCAGCAGGGGAGCGGTTGCGACCAGTCCGGCTTCAGGGGCCAGCGTCGCCACAACCTGCCCTGACCGGTCAATCGATTCCGCGACAAGGGCAAAGGCCCGGGCGCGGGGCGGGGTGACAAGCACGTCGTAGGTTTCGGCCACTCCGATCTGGAACTCGTCAGTCTCCACAGGCTGGACATGAAGTCCGTCGGCCGCAACCACGGTCATGGGCAGTCCCGGTATGCGGAAATTGAAGATCGTCATGGCCGAGGCGTTGATGATCCGCAAACGGATGCGTTCGCCGGAGTTGAAGAGCGCGGTCCAGTTGTCTTCCGTGGCGTGGCCGTTGATGAGGTAGGTATAGGCTGCGGCCGTGACGTCTGAAATATCGGTTGGCGACATGCGCATGGCGCCCCAGGAGGCGCGGTCCGAAAGCGTTGCGCCGAGACCGTTTTCACGCGCATCCCTGACGAAGTCACCCACAGTCCGCTGCTGGAAATTGTAGACCGCCGCATCTTTCTTCAGACGGGCATATACCTTGTGCGGATGTTCGAAACTCCAGTCGGACAGGACCAGTACATACTCACGGTCCGCCTGGACCGGATCGGTATCCGCAGGATCGATGATCAGTGGCCCGTAATGGCCCTGCTGCTCCTGGAGGCCCGAATGGGAATGGTACCAGTAGGTGCCGCTCTGCGGGACGGCGAACTCATAGGTGAAGCTCGATTTGGGCTTGATGCCGGGGAAGGATACCCCGGGGACACCGTCCATGTGAAAGGGCACCAGAAGCCCGTGCCAGTGGATGGATGTGTCTTCGTCGAGTGTATTGTTGACCTTGAGGGTCACCTTCTCGCCTTCGCGGAACCGGATAAGCGGCCCGGGCAGCGTCCCGTTGAGCGTGATTGCGTGGCCCGTGCGTCCCGCGATCTTCACGTCGCTGTGCCCGATGGTGAGATCGAACGCGGTGCCGCGGGATTCGAATATCCCCGTATTGCCCGCATTGGCGCTGCGGGCCCAGGCAGGCAGGAGGGATGCAGATGCGGTCATCACGCCGCCGGCGGCAGCGGTCCGCAAAAGATGTCGTCGAGTGAACATGGAGAATGCCTTTTCTTGATTTGCGCAGACGTCCCTGCGCGTAGAGAGCCGCGCAGGGAGCAACCGCATTAGTGCTGGCTGTGATCGCCCGAGGTCTTTTCGGTTTCGGACGGTTTTGCCGCCTTGTCCGTCTTCATCCCGGGCATCTGGCTATGGTCCATGCCCGTCATGGCGCCATGATCCATTCCAGGCATTGGGCCATGATCCATGCCGCCCATCTCGCAGGCTTTTCCGCTCTTTGCCGCCATCGCCATGGCGGTTTCGTGCATCTTGCCCATGCAGGCTTCGTGCAGGCCTTCTGATGCATCGAGTGCACAGATGGCCTCAATCCGGTAGGAGGCCGACTTCGGGTCTTCGACGAACAGAAAGTGGACGCGGTCGCCTTCAGCAAAAGCAGAAAGGTCGATACCTTTCGCTGCCTTGAAGTCCATTGTCATCGCATCCCAGCCGAGCGCGGCGATGGGGCCATGATCCAGTGTGACCTTCGACGCTTGCACGTCGAGGCCGGCGACTTTGCCTTCGCCCATGGGCAGGCCGCAAGCTCCGGAATGGTCCATCGCAGCAGTCATGTCGTTGGCTTCAAGCGCCAGGGCGGGCGCGGCTGAAAACCCGAAGGCTGCCGCGATGATAAGGTGTGAGAGTTTCATGGAAAAAATGTCCTGTGGAATTGATCGGTGATGAAGCGGGCGTGTTGCGCGCACTTCGGATTGATGAAGCTGGCTGCGCCGCTCGAAAGGCGAGCGCACAGGTCCATCAGGGATCAATTCTGCAAGCGGATCTTCAGTGTCACGAGGGATGGCCGGGACCGGGGAGGACCTCGGGCTGGTTCGGTTCTCAGGTTTGCGAGTCTGAATAGATTGCTAGGCGTCGTCTCCGGCCTCGGTGGCAGGATGGCGATAGCGGCCGGCGGCGGAGGGCCAGCCATGGCCGGGGCTTCAGCGGGAAGTGCATTGATTGCGCAAGGAGGGCAATCATGGCCCTGATCTTCGCAACCCTGATCGTTGTGCGCGTCTTGCGCGGCGTCCGGCCGTGCCGCGTGATCCGTGTGGCCAGCTGACGCTGACAACATAGAATTTGGTTCAGTCAGCGCACCCGCGACGGCAGCGCAAGCGCACGCAGCATGCCCGGCGCCGAGTGCAAGCAGGGCGAGAGTGACAAGGGTGCGGCGAAGGGAGTCCAGCATGGAGCGTTGACCAACCAATCCTGAGTGGTTACCTATACCCTTAGGAGGTATATGTCAAATGCATCATTCCCAACCTAAATCGGTTGTAACGCGGCTCAAAAGAATAGAAGGCCAGGTGCGGGGCGTAGCCGGCATGGTCGAGGGGGGGCGGTATTGCATGGATATCCTCACCCAGGTCCAGGCCATCAAAGCCGCGCTCGGCAAGGTCGAGGATGAACTCCTGAAAAATCATGCGGCACACTGCGTGGAAGAAGCGATCCGCGATGGTGATGCCGAAAGCCAGAGGCAGAAATTTTCTGAGTTGGTCGATCTGTTCGGCAAGTACCGGGGTTGAGCGTTCCCAAACGGCCGAATTCATCCACGCTGCTTGCATTTCATACTTTTGTCAGACTACGCGTTTCATTTCGCTATAGGCGCCCTTCGTCCGCAGGGTCATCGTCGCGGGAACATCACTCCGGTTACGCCAGAACCAGCCATGTGATCCGTCGAACGCGGCGGTTAGCTCACCGGTGTTTGATGCTTCGGTGCGGCCTTTCCGGTAGCTCGTAGATTCGCCCGCTGTGCCGTCGCCATGCAAGTCCGAATTCACATGGCCCTGATCGACGCGCCAGTCATAGGTAGCTGTCTCGCCCACCTTCATGACGAGTTTGATTTCAGCGGCCTCGCCCGGGGCGAGCGTCAGGACAACTTCATCGCGCCAGGCCGTAGCGGGCTGTTCCGAGGCAGGCGGATCGGTTTCCATTGCTGACTCGGACAGTGTTATCTCTTCGGCTGGTGCCAGCGACGCGGGCCCGGCAGCCGCCACGCTGCCGGCCTCGTCCGCCGCAGCCTCTTCAGCAAGCTGCTGTTTGATTTCGCCCATCTGGGTCAGGCCAAGAACGCGGCCGGCGCCGGTCGGATCGACGCCATATTCTGCGGGGAGAATGACGGTCACGAGCAGCACGGCGGCTGCGCCAAAGGCAATCAGGGTAGAACGGACCAGTTGCCGCGTGGTGGGAAGCTCGGCGCGGGTGGGCATATCGGTGTTGTACATGAGTGCGTTCTCCTAAGCGACGAAGTAACCAGTGAGCTGGTAGCCGACCAGCAGAAAGCCGGCGGCCATCATCACCACATTTGCAGTGTAGGCATGTTTCAGGAAGGACGGCGTGCGCCGCCAGAAGCCCATGACGATCAGGATCGCGCCTAGGGCGAGCAGCTGGCCAATCTCGACGCCGACATTGAAGGCCAGGAGGTTCGGCAAAAGGCCGTCCGTCGAAATCTCGTAATCGAGGATTTTCGAGGAGAGGCCAAAGCCATGGCAGAAGCCGAAGATCAGCGTGGCCGCTTTCGTGTCCGGCTGGAAGCCGAACCAGCGTTGGTAGGCGCCCATATTGTCGAGCGCCTTGTAGACAATCGACAGGCCGATGATCGCGTCAATGATGTAGCTGTTGATGCCGAAATTGAAGAAGACGCCTGCCAGCATCGTGGTGGAATGACCGATGGCAAACAGGCTGACATAGATGCCGATATCCTTCATCCGGTAGAGGAAGAAAATAACGCCCAGCAGGAAGAGGATGTGGTCGTATCCGGTCACCATGTGCTTGGCGCCGAGATACAGGAAAGACATCAGGTGGACGCCTGAAATTTCCTGGATATAGCCCTTGTCACCCTCGGCAACGGCGTGGGCGAACGCCTCGCCGGGAAGCGCAAACGCCAGAGCAACTAGCAGCGCGGCGAAGATTGGCCGGGCGAGGGCAGCGCGCGGGTGTTGATCCGAGAACTCAGGGTGCATCTGCCGGGCCCTCAGTCTTGCGCATTGCCTTGAGAGTCTCGGTTCGGCAGGCCGAGTAGATGACCTCGCGCGGAGAGCGTGAGCCTCTGAGCTTTGATACAGGTCGGTGGCCGCAGGCTGTTTCCACGGCATCAGCTTCCTTTGTTGCCAGAGGGTTGATCTTGTAAGGGTAGGCGGTACAAGCGCTCAGCACTGCGACCCCTGTCAGGACGATCAGTATTCGCATGATTATTGTCCTTGTCCGAATGAAATGCCCAGCCGGCCCGCAAGCCAGATGGCCGACAGATAGAGGGCAATCGTGATGACGCTGGCGACGGCAAGCGACACCCAGAAATTCCCGCCCCTCTCCATCAGTGTCGGCAGGATCAGGAAGAAGGGCAGGCTCGGTACGACATACCAGAGCGTTGCTCGGGCATGGCTCGCGACCTGGGCGACGTCGCCGCCCGTGTCCCGCCAGAGCCAGATGATGGCCATCAGCGAGATCAGTGGGAGTGACGCAATCAATCCTCCAAAACCCGGAAACCGCCGGGCCACTTCCGAGATGATGGCGATGAGAACGCCGGACAGGACGGCCTTGAAAATGAGATAGGACATGTCATTCCGCCGGCATGGCTGCCGCTCCCGGACCAGGTGTTCGCATCGGACTACCCCTGAACCCGTGGACGATCCGGTAGAGTGCCGGAAGTACGATCAGTGTCAGGAGCGTTGAGGATATGATTCCCCCGATCACCACCGTTGCGAGGGGCCGCTGAACCTCGCTGCCCGCGCCGACATTGAATGCCATCGGTACAAACCCGAGGCTTGCAACAAGGGCTGTCATCAGGACGGGGCGCAGACGCTGAAGGGCGCCCTCGCGAATCGCAGGCAGCAGGTCTTCACCAGCCTCTCGCCGGGCCTTGATAAAGCTCAACATGACAACGCCGTTAAGCACTGCGACGCCCGACAAGGCAATGAACCCGACACCGGCCGAGATCGACAATGGCATGTCCCGGAGCGCGAGTGCCGCGACACCGCCTGTCAGAGCGAGCGGCACCCCGGAGAAGACGATCAGTGCATCCCTCGCCGTCCCGAACAACATCAGGAGGAGCCCGAAGATCAGGAGGAGGGCAACCGGGACAACAATCGTCAGCCGGTTGCTGGCCGAGACGAGCTGTTCATAGGTGCCGCCATACTCGATCCAATAGCCGGGTGGTGTCTCCACGCCTTCGGCCACCGCTGTCTGCAGTTCAGTGACGAAAGAGCCAAGGTCGCGGCCGCGCACGTTGGCGGTGACCACGATGCGGCGCTTGGCATTTTCGCGGCTGATCTGGTTCGGCCCCATTACGATCTCGACCTTGGCCAGTTCGCTGAGCGGCAGGAAGGTCACACCATCAATCGTTTGCCGGGACTCCGGCAGGGGAATCGGCAGGCGCTTGATTGCGGCAACATCCTGCCGGAGGGCTTCGGGGAACCGGACGACAATATCAAACCGGCGGTCACCCTCGAAGAGCTGGCCGGCGACCGAGCCTCCAAGCGCAGTCGAGACGACGCCCTGAACATCTTCGATGCTGAGCCCGTAGCGCGCCAGCGCGTCACGGTCCGGTATCACGGACAAGACGGGCAGACCGGTGACCTGTTCAGTCTTGAGGTCCTCGGCGCCGGCAACTGTCGATGCGGCCGCCTCAACCTGTTCGGCCGTTTCTAGCAGCACATCGAGATCGTCGCCGTAAATCTTCACCGCGACATCGCTGCGGACGCCCGAGATCAGCTCGTTGAACCGCATCTGGATGGGCTGGGTGAATTCGTAATTGTTGCCGGGGATCGTTTCAGCAGCTTCCTGCATTTCGGCAACAAGTGTTGCCTTCGACTTATTCGGATCGGGCCATTCCTTTCGCGGTTTGAGCATGACGAACGTGTCGGCAACACTCGGCGGCATTGGGTCAGTTGCGATTTCAGCTGTTCCGAGCTTGGCAAAGACGCGTTCTACTTCCGGAAACTGCTTCAACCTGTTTTCGAGTTGTTCCTGCATCTCGACCGCTTGTGTGAGGCTTGTGCCAGGTATGCGTAAGGCATGTAGGGCGATGTCGCCCTCGTCGAGGTTCGGGATAAACTCCGAGCCAAGACGAGTCGCTCCAAAGCCTGCCATCGCCGCGAGAAACACGGCCGCGATCACAGGCACAGCCGGAAAGCGGATCGCGGCATCGAGGGCAGGTCGGTATGCGAAGGCCGCGCCCCGCATGACGGTGCTTTCCTTCTCCTCGACCTTGCCGCGGATGAGCAGGGCAACCGCCGCCGGAACGAATGTCAATGAAAGGATCAGTGCCGCCGTCAGAGCAAGCACGACCGTGAAGGCCATCGGGTGGAACATCTTTCCTTCAATGCCGGTCAGCGCAAAGATCGGGAGATAGACCACCGTGATGATGATGATGCCGAAGATCGACGGTTTGATGACCTCTGCGGAGGCTTCGGCGGCGAGATTGAAGCGCTCGTCCTGCGTCAGCAGACGGCCGAGGGAGTGCTGGGCCATGCCGAACCGCCTGAGGCAGTTTTCCACGATGATGACGGCGCCGTCGACGATCAGGCCGAAGTCGAGGGCGCCGAGGCTCATCAGGTTGCCGGACACCTTGTTTTCCACCATGCCGGTGATCGTCATCAGCATCGAAAGCGGAATGACGAGCGCCGTAAGGATGGCGGCGCGAATGTTGCCGAGCAGCAGGAACAGGATGACGATGACAAGAAGCGCCCCTTCAACGAGGTTTTTCTCGACGGTGGCAATGGTCCGGTCCACGAGCAGCGTCCGGTCATAGACAGTCGTCAGAGTTACCCCGTCCGGCAGGCTTGGCCGGATCGCCTCAACCTTGGCATCAACCGCCTGCGAAACCGTCCGGCTGTTTTCGCCGACCAGCATGAAGGCCGTGCCGAGCACGATTTCTTCGCCGTCCTGCGTCGCCGCGCCCGTGCGCAATTCCTTGCCGAGCTCGACCGAGGCGATGTCCGATATGCGGACCGGTGCGGCGCCGGTATCGGCGACGACAATCTGGCGCAGGTCGTCGAGGGTCCCGGCCTGGCCGGGTATGCGGACGAGATTCTGCTCGCCGTTGCGTTCGATATAGCCCGCACCTGCATTGGCGTTATTGCGTTCCAGCGCCATCATCACATCCGCAAGCGTCAACCCGAAAGCGGCGAGGGCGGACGGATCAGGAATGACGTGGATTTCTTTTTTGTAACCGCCGATCGTGTTCACCTCGGTCACGCCTTTGACGCCGCGAAGCTGGGGCAGCACGACCCAGTCGTTCAGGGTGCGCAGGTCCATGGCCGTCCAGGGCTCGCCCTCCGGCGTCTTGGCGCCGGGTTCGGACGACAGGACATACATATAGATTTCGCCCAGACCGGTTGCGATGGGTCCGAGTTCCGGTGTCACGCCCGGCGGCAAGGCTTCGCGAGCCGACTGAATGCGCTCCGACACAAGTTGGCGCGCGCGGTAGATGTC
>DNFL01000021.1:9691-9834 GCA_003486945.1 Hyphomonas sp.
AGACCATATCGTGAAATCGAGCGGGTATAGTCGAGGCCAGGGAGACCGGCGATGGCGGTCTCGACGGGAAAGGTGATGCGCTGCTCGGCTTCAAGCGGGGAATAGCCGGCGGCTTCAGAGTTGATCTGGACCTGGACGTTGGT
>DNFL01000378.1 GCA_003486945.1 Hyphomonas sp.
CCTTGCTGTCCTTCATGCCGGCCAAGTGCTGGATGGCGCCGGAAATGCCGACGGCGACGTAGAGATCGGGCGCGACCACCTTGCCGGTCTGGCCGACCTGATAGTCGTTAGGCACGAAGCCGGCGTCCACGGCGGCGCGGGAGGCGCCCACCGCCGCGCCGAGCTTGTCGGCCAGTGGGAAGATCACTTCCTGGAATTTCTCCGACGAGCCGAGCGCGCGGCCACCGGACACAACGCGTTTCGCGCCTGCCAGTTCCGGACGGTCCGACTTCACCATCTCTTCCGAGACGAATTCCGACTTGAACGGGCCTGCCGGCGCCGCCACGTCCTCAACCGAGGCCGAGCCGCCTTCCGCCGCTGCCGCGAACGCCGTGCCGCGCACGGTGATCACTTTCTTCGCGTCTGACGATTTGACCGTCATGATCGCGTTGCCCGCATAGATCGGGCGCACGAAGGTCGAGGCATCCTCGATGCCGATGATCTCGGAAATCTGCATCACGTCGAGCTTGGCAGCGACGCGCGGAGCGGCGTTCTTGCCCGTCGTGGTGGCGGCAAAGAACACCGCATCATAATTCGCCATCAGCGGCACGATCAGCGCTTCCAGCGCCTCGGCGGTCTGCTTGCGCAGCGTCTCGCCTTCCGCCTTCAGAACCTTCCGTACACCGGCAATCTTCGCCGCGGCCGGGGCAACCGCGCCGGCATTCTCGCCCGCGACCAGAACATCGACATCGCCGCCGAATTTTGCCGCCGCGGTGACAACCTTGTGCGTCGCGTCGGACAGCGCGCCGTGATGATGTTCAGCAACAACCAGGACAGCCATCAGATCGCTCCCGCAGACTTGAGTTTCGAAACGAGGGTGGCAACATCCTCAACCTTGATCCCGCCGCCGCGCGCCGGCGGCTCGGTGACCTTCACGACCGAAAGGCGCGGCGCGATGTCGACGCCGTAATCGGCAGGCGACTTCTCGGCGATCTCTTTCTTCTTCGCTTTCATGATGTTCGGCAGCGAGGCATAGCGCGGCTCGTTGAGGCGCAGGTCCACCGTCACAACAGCCGGCAGCGTCAGCTTCACGGTCTGCAGGCCGCCGTCCACTTCGCGCGTCACTTTCAGCGCGCCGCCGTCTTTTTCAAGCTTGTAGGCAAACGTGCCCTGCGGCCAGTCGAGCAGCGCGGCCAGCATCTGGCCGGTCTGGTTGGAATCGTCGTCGATCGCCTGCTTGCCGGCCAGCACCAGGTCCGGCTTCTCATCGGCCACAACCTTCGCCAGCAGCTTCGCCACGGCCAGCGGCTCCGCGGCCGCATCGGTCTTGATCAGGATGCCGCGGTCCGCGCCCATCGCAAGGGCCGTGCGCAGCGTTTCCTGCGCCTGTTGCGGCCCGATGGACACGACCACGATCTCAGTCGCGGTGCCCGCCTCTTTCAGACGAACAGCCTCCTCGACCGAGATTTCGTCGAACGGGTTCATCGACATCTTGACGTTAGCGAGATCGACCCCGGTCTGGTCCGGCTTCACGCGGACCTTCACGTTGTAATCAATCACGCGCTTGACGGGCACGAGGACCTTCATGCGGGCGGCTCCCAGGCTGGTTTATGGTTCTTGGAACTCTTGAGTGCGCCGTCCCTACCTTATGCAGTGCAACATGTGCAAGGCTTGACGCTTACGTCAGGGTCAATTCGGCGCACCTGTAGAAAAGTCAATCCCCCTCTCCCTGGAAACGGGAGAGAGGGCTCAGGGCCTTCGCCGCGCAGCGCCTTTCTTTCCGCCCCGATACGGTTTAAGCATTGCCATCCGAAACCCGCCGCGCTGCCGCGGCCTGAAGCCCGGAAAGGAGACCGTCATGCCCCTGCCCCGTCTCCAATCCCAGCTTCAAGGTTTCCATGAACGTGATCAAATGGCTGGCGCGCTGCGCCAGACGGGTCCTTCGCCGTCCCGCCCCCAAACGCGCTGAAATCACCGACAACAAACGCCGCGCGAACGCGCAGCTTCATCACAAGCTTTCGCCGCACCTCCTGAAGGATGTCGGGGCAGACTATGACTGACGCCGCAAGCCCCTCCGAAACGTGTTGTAGTCAAAGTCACTTACGCAACACTTTCTCTTAATTCCCCGCCCCCCTGTCCCGGGCAAAGGCCGTCAGGCCGATTGACCCGCAACTAGGCCCTCCGGCTTTTGCCGGGGTGAGCGGAGAATGGGAGACTGGACTTCAGGTGAGATCAGAAGATGGGCCCCCCTATCACCTGCGGCGATCGAGGGTGACGAACGATGAGAGGGCGAAGGGAAAGAGGAAAGGAGGCAAGACCAAACCCCACGGCCTGATGCCCGCACGAGCAAAGCGAAGCGCGCAGATGTCCCGGCCTTCAGGCCGGGAACAGCGCCGAGCAAAAACTAAAGCGGCGCCTCGCCGTTCTCGCCCAGAACGATGCCTGCCAGATACAGCGAGCCGCAGATCAGGATCCGGTCTGCACCTGATCGCGCCGCCGCCTGCATCGCGGCGGCGAGACCCTCCGCAGGCGTTGCATTGAGGCCCGCTGTATGTGCTGCCTCGGCGAGTTCGCGCGGCTCGGCGCCGCGATGGCCGGGCGCGTTGGGCATCGTGAAGACCGGCGGCTTCAGGTAGCGGAACGGCATGAAAAAGCCGACAGCGTCCTTGCTTGCCAGCATTGCTGTCACCAGCGCCGTCTTGCCGCCGAGCGACTTCAGGTGGCGCGCAATCGCCCGCGCCGCATGCGGATTGTGCCCGCCGTCGAGCCAGACCTCACAGCCTTCCGCCATCTCGGTGACCGGCCCGGACTTCAGCCGCTGCATCCGCGCCGGCCAGGTTGCCGAGCGCGCACCGTCAAAGATCGCGTCCTGCGAAATCCGGGTCGAGTTGCCGAACAGCTGCATCGCCATCGCCGCCAGCGCCGCATTGCCGCGCTGATGTTCGCCGATCAGCGATAGGTCATCTGGCATCGCATCGATGAAGTGCGCCTTCAGCCGGTAAAGAGGCGCCTTCACCTCGGCCGCCTTGCGCGCGATCACCTCATCGCAGACCTTGCGCTGGATCGCCGTGAGAACTGGCCGCCCCGGCTTGATGATGCCCGCCTTCTCGCCCGCAATCGAGCGCAGGTCCGAGCCCAGAAATGCCTTGTGGTCAAAATCGACCGGCGTGATTACCGACAGCGCCGGCGCGTCGACCACATTGGTCGCATCGAACCGCCCGCCAAGGCCAACTTCGAGTATCAACAGGTCCGCCGGCACTTCCGCGAAGGCGAGAAGTGCTGCCGCAGTCGTCGCCTCGAAATGGGTGATCTCGCCGCCGCCGATCGCGTCAAATGTCCGGTCAAGCCAGCCGATCAGGCGCGCATCATCCACGAGCTCTCCGGCCAGCCGGATGCGCTCATTGAACCGCACAAGATGCGGCGAGGTAAAGACGTGCACGGACAATCCCGCCGCTTCCGCCATCGCGCGCATGAAGGCGCAGGTCGATCCCTTCCCGTTCGTGCCCGCCACATGGATCACCGGCGGCAAGCGGTCCTGCGGACGGCCCAAGGCTTCGAGCGCGCGCAGGATGCGCCCGAGCGAGAGCTCGATGGTTTCGGGATAGAGACCCTCGAAGCGCTTCAGCGAAGCTTCGAGGGCCGGGCTGTTACCGATCAATCCGCGGCGCCTTTCGGCTGCGCTGGCTTCTCGGCATGCGTCTTCGGCGGCGTCAGCGTCACCGAAGAACGATCCTCACGCCGGCGCGTCAGCGGCAGAAGGTGGCCGAGCACCCGCGCCAGCGTCGCTTTCAGCTTCCTCCGGTCACAGACGATATCGACCTGTCCCTTCTCGCGCAGGAATTCCGAGCGCTGGAAGCCTTTCGGCAGGCTCTCGCGGATCGTCTGTTCGATCACGCGCGGGCCGGAGAAGGCAATCATCGCGCCGGGTTCGGCAATATGAACATCGCCCAGCATCGCATAGGAGGCCGACACGCCGCCCGAGGTCGGGTCGGTCAGGACCACAACATAGGGAAGCTTTGCTTCGGCAAGGTCGTTGATCGCCAGCGTCGTGCGCGGCATCTGCATCAGGCTCAGTGTGCCTTCCTGCATCCGCGCGCCGCCCGAAGCCGTACACACCACGAAAGCAGATTTCCGCGCCAGGGCGAGCTGCGCCGCAGTGATGAACGCCTCACCCGCCGCCATGCCGAGCGAGCCGCCCATGAAGTCGAAATCCTGAACCAGCACGACCGCGGGCACGCCGCCGATCTTGCCATAAGCAGCGACCATGCAGTCTTCCTGCAGGAGCGGCGCGCCGCCCTCCTCGGTCTCCTTGAGGTCGCGGTTCGCAACCTTCGCCTTCGCCGCCTTCAGGCGCGCGGGGTAAGGCTTGTCGTCCTTGAACTTCAGCGGATCGAGGGGCACCGGCGGCAGGGCCACAGGTTCCCAGCGCTCATCATCGAACAGGAGACGGAACCGTGTGCGCGGCGAGATGCGCAGGTGCGCACCAGCCGGCGTCACATTCCAGGTCGCCTCAAGGTCGCTCTTGTAGATCAGTTCGCCGGAGGCCGGACATTTGACCCACAGGTCATCCGGCGTCTCCTTTTTCTGCATCATGGTCTTCAGGCCCGGAGGCGTGACCTTGTTGATCCAGTTCATCTTGTCGGAACTCCCGAAAACGCGGCCCTATCAGGCCTTGCGGATCGTTTCGATGGCGGCGCGCAGTTCGCGCGCAAGAGCGCCCATCGACGGGGCTGCCTCCTCGTGCCGACCGCTTGCCTGTGCATCGCCCGCCTTTTCCACAAAAGCCGAACCAACGACCACCCCATCCGCGATTTTAGCCATTTCCGCAGCCTGTGCACCATTTTTTACGCCGAAACCGACACAAATGGGGAGTCCTGATATGTTCCGCACCATCGCGACATTCGCTGCAATTGCTACAGGATCAGCGCTGCCGGCCCCGGTCACGCCGGTGACCGCGACGAAATAAATGAAGCCCGAGGCCCCTTCGGCCACTTTCGCGGCCCGGGCCGCATTGGTGGTCGGCGTGGCCAGCCGGATGACCGAAAGGCCGTGCTTGGCATAAAGCGCCCGCAGCTCCCCGTCCTCTTCCGGAGGAAGGTCAACGAGAATGGTGCCATCGATTCCGGCCGAGGCGGCAGCATCGGCGAAGGCGGCGTAGCCCATCGAGTGGACTGGGTTCGCATAGCCCATCAGGATGAGCGGCGTCGTCTGGTCATCCTTGCGGAAGCGGGCAGCAAGGGCGAGCACATCGGTGAGCTTCGTGCCCTTGGCGAGCGCGCGCAGGCCGGAGCGCTGGATCGCCGGGCCATCCGCCATCGGGTCGGTGAACGGCGCGCCGAGCTCGATAATGTCGGCGCCATTGTCGCGCAGCGCGCAGAGCGCGGCATAGGAGGACTCAAGGTCCGGGTCGCCCGCCATCAGGTAGGTGACCAGCGCCGCGCGCCCATCCGCTTTCGCCTTCGCAAAGGCGGCTTCGATCCGCGTCCGGCCCATCGGTCAGGCTTCCGTATTCTCGGTCGCCCAGGCGGCATAGGCCGGGCTGACATGGGTGAGCGGCAGGGCGACCACGGCCGGCACATCATAAGGGTGTATACGGACGATCATCTGGTCTAGCTTCGCCCAGTTCGCTTCCGGCGCCTTGAGCCAGAGGATGAATTCGAAGGACTGCTCGATCACGCCCTTCCAGCGATACGAAGACGTCACCGGCCCTTCGATATTGGCGCAGGCCGCCAGGCGCGTCTCGAGCGCCGAGTCGGCAATCTCTTCGGCCACACGCATCGACGGGCAGGTTACCCGGATGAGGAGGAGCTTGGTCACGGGTCAGAAGTCCTTGCCATTGACGAGTTGTATGTTGAGGGCGCTGCGATCGAGCCCGTCAACACAGCGCAGGTTGACCGCAGCCATTTCGATCCCGTCCGGGCCTTTGCCATAGCCGAAGGGCTGCACGCCGCAAGTGGCGCAAAAATTGTGATCAATCATGCCGCGATTGAAATGGTAGGTCGTATACGCCCCTTCCCCGCGGGTCAGGAAAAAGTCTGCCTTCGGCACGAAGGCAAGGACAAAACCCTTCTGATCGCAATGCGAGCAGTTGCATTCGATGCCTGCGGAGAAGTCCCCCTCCGCTTCAAACCGGATGGCGC
>DNFL01000070.1 GCA_003486945.1 Hyphomonas sp.
TGACGAAGGCGGCCAGAATGGCGTCGTCAAGCGCGGTCAGCCGATATTCGGGGTGCCATTGGGTGCCCAGGGCGAATGCCACGTCGTCGGCCTCGATCGCCTCGACCACGCCGTCGGGGGCCAGGGCCGCCACGGTGAACCTGCCGGTTCCGGCAATAGCCTGACGATGCAGGCTGTTCACGCGGGCCGCATCGGTGCCTGCCAGGCGCTGCAGCCGAGAGCCCGGGGTGAGCGTCACGGCATGGGCGGCGTCGTCGGGCACCGGAGAGGGAATGTGATCCAGCGCCGCGGGGATGGTTGCCGCGATGCTTTCCACGAACTGGGCACCCAGGGTCTGGCCCAGAAGCTGCATGCCGTTGCAGATGCCAAGAACCGGCTTGCCGCGATCCAGAGCCGCCCGGATCAGCGCGCGTTCGAACACGGTCCGGCCGTCCTTGCTGAGAACGCCGGGCGTTCCACCCGATACGAGGATACCGTCGCAACGGTGAACCATCTCGTCCACGTCATCCAGATGCCAGGGCAGGATGACCGGGCAGCCGCCCGCAGCGCGGATCGCCTCGGCATAGTTCATGCGGACACGGTATTCGGCCTCGGTCGGCGCGTCCGCCGGGGCCTCTCCGTCAGGAGAAATGCCGATCAGCGGTCTCATGCCAGCCAGTCCTCGGCGATCTTCACGTAGATGTCGGTGCAGGCGCGGATGGCATCGGCGCTGGCGGTTTCATCCGACTGGCCGCTCATCCCAAGATCGCCCGGGCCAAGGATGGCGAAGGGGGCCTTTATGCCGTCCAGCAGGATCGCGCCGTCGCTGTAATAGGACACGCCCTTGATCGTCGGCTTCCGGCCGGTGCACGCCGTCACGGCGCCGGCGCAGGTTGCGATGAAGGGACTGTCCGGGCGCTCCTCGACCGCCGGCTTGAAGTCGGTCGTACGCAGGCTTACCCGCGGCGGCAGCACGGCGGCGATCTGGGCGATTGCCTCGGCCGGATCAATCCCCGGTCCGAAACGCACGTCGATCTCGGCGGTGCAGCGGTCGGGCGTCACGTTGACGGCGGTGCCGCCCTGGATGCGGCCCACCGCAACCGTCGGGGGCGACAACAGCGGATGGCCGGGCAGGTCCAGCACCAGCCCCCGCAACGCATGGATGGCATCGGCCATAACTTCGATGGCATTCACCCCACGCGCGCCCGAGACATGGCCCATCTCACCCCGCGCTTCGGCTTCCAGCCAGAGGATGGCCTTCTCGACTACGATCAGGTCAAGCGTCGAGGGTTCGCCGCAGAGGAAAGCCCCGATTTCCTTCTGGAACCCTTGCTTGACCAAATGCCGCGCTCCAAGACAGTTTGCGCTTTCGCCGGCGGTGAAGGCCAGGATCACATCGCCCGCAAGCGGGTCTTGCCGACGGTTCAGCCGGTCGGCCGCAGCGATAAAGGCCGCGACGGCGGATTTCATGTCCGACGTGCCGCGCCCCCGGACCCGGCCGTCCACGATGTCGCCGGCGAAGGCGTCGAACGACCACGGCATTTCGCCCACCGGCACCGTGTCCAGATGCGCCGACAGCACCAGCGCAGGCTTTTGCCCACGCCCGGGTATCCGGCCGATGACATTGGCGCGGCCCGGAATGAATTCGTCAAGCTCGGTAGCAATCCCGATCTGCTGCATCGTCCGGGCGACGACCTGCGCGACCGCCAGTTCACCGCCCGGAGGATCGCAACTTGGAATGCGCACAAGTTCGGCAGTCAGCTGAACGGGGTCGATCATGAGGGTATCTCGCTTGGCAGGGGTGTCTGATCGGGCAGATTCTACGCGATTGACTATGCGACGATAATCTGAAATATCCGCTTCATTGATCGTGATTTGAGATGAATTGGCCCATGGATACGACTTTGCTTCGCAGCTTCCTGGCTGTTGCGGAACTTGGCAGTTTCACCGCTGCTGCCGACCGGCTGAACTCAAGCCAGTCGACTGTCAGCGGCCATATCGCGCGGCTTGAGGAGCAGCTTTCGACCAGGCTCTTTCGACGCACGACCCGGAAATGCAGCCTGTCCACCGCCGGCGAGGCCCTTCGGCCGCTGGCCGAGGATGCCGTGCAGGCGGCCGAACGGATCGAGGACGCCTTCCGCCCCAGCTCCATGAGCGGGATGATCCGCTTGGGCGTGCCCGATGACTATCACCTGTTCGCGCGCATCAACCAGGCCGTGCATGCGTTCCAGGTCGCGCGTCCGGCGGTGCTTGTGCAGATCGACGCGGGCCTTTCCAGCAATCATGCCAAGGCCCTGGGCGAGGGTTTGCTCGATCTCGCCATCCTGCGGATCCCGAGCGAGGCCGACGACCCTGACCAGGAGCCTTCGAGATTGATCTGGATCGGATCACGGGCACTTCAGCTTAGCCCGGACGAACCATTACCGCTTGCCCACATCAATGGGCCTTGCAGATATTTCCGCGCGGCCGTCGATGCTTTGACGGACGCAGGGATCAAATGGCGCTCGGCCTATTCCTGTAGCGCGCTCGAAGGGGTTCGCGGAGCTGTCCGAAGCGGCATGGCAGTGTCGGCCATCCTCGCCGAAGACTGCCCGGAACCTGACTTGCGGATCGACTATCCGTGGCTGCCGAAGCTGCCCCAATTTTCGCTAAAGTTCCGCAGCGCAAAAACCGAGCCGCCAGTCCTGGTCCGCGCTTTGGAAAGACGCTTGCGAGAAAGTGTGTTTGGCTAAAACATGTTCAGTTGGCGGCCATCAAGGATGCGTCGAT
>DNFL01000039.1 GCA_003486945.1 Hyphomonas sp.
GAGGACGTGGCGGGCGCCGGGGAGGTCGCTGAGGGCATGCTCGAAGCTTTGAGTGAAGTGCGCGTCATCGCCATAGCGGGACAGCTGTCCATCGGCGATGGCGCGGCCGGCGGGGATCCATTCGCGAAACCCCATGGCAGGCATGAGCTGTCCTCCCTTAACGAAACAGAAGACTGACGGGACTCAAGTCCCGTGCCAAGCAAATCCCGGCGGCGGGATGGTTTACGCCTTGACGAGGCCGATATCGCGCAGGCGTTCCATCAGGAAATCCTGGGCGGTGATCGCCGGCTCGGCCTTGCCGCCTTCGGCGAGGCAGCCGGGCAGGGCCTCGATCAGGAAATCCTGATTGAAGTGCAGGAAGAAAGGCGTCGAGTAGCGCGGGAAGCGCGAACGCTCCGGGGCCGGATTAACCACGCGGTGGGTGGTCGAGGGCAGGACGCCGCCGGTATAGCGCTGCAGCATGTCGCCGCAATTGATGACGAGGGCGCCGGGCGGCGGATTGACCGCAAGCCACTGGCCGGAGCGGTGTTTCACTTCTAGGCCGGCTTCTTCGGCGCCGAGGAGGAGGGTGATGACGTTGATGTCTTCATGCGCGCCGGCGCGGACGGAACCTTCCGGCGGCGGGTCCATCTGCGGCGGATAATGCAGCAGGCGGAGGATCGAGTTGCCGAAGTTCACCTTGTCGGCAAACCAGTCTTCGGAAAGGCCAAGATGCAGCGCGACACCTTTCAGGAGGTCGGCGCCGAAATCATCGAGTGCTTCGTAGAGGGCGCGGGTGGCGCGGTCGAAGTCAGCGACTTCGGAGACTGAGGGCGTGTCCTTCATCGTGTCGCGGTAGCGGGAGTCCGCCGGCAAGGCGCGGCCGGTGTGCCAGAATTCTTTCAGGTCAGCCTTGGCCTGGCCTTTGGCGTTTTCGGTGCCGAACGGCGTGTAGCCGCGCTGACGTCCGCTAGGGGCGTCGTGGTATTTTTCTTTCGTTTCTGCAGAGAGGTCGAAGATGGCCTTCGTGGCAGCGAGGTTGTCGTCGATGACTTCCTGGGAGACCGGGTGGCCGGTGATGACGGCAAAGCCCGTCTCGCGGAACGAGCGGCCGAGCTTGTCGGCGAAGGCGGCCTTGTCTTTGGCCCAGAGCGGATAGGGGATGGGTTCGAAATACTGGGTCATGGATCGCACCGGTGCTGGTGGTGCCGGCAGAGGCCCGGCAACGAGTTGTGATTTGTGTAGCGCCGATCTAGCTTTCAACCGGCGGAGCGTCCCTGTCTCAAAGGGCCGCACCTGTCGGGGGGAAACATGCGCACTTTTAACATTTTACCCTACTCGGTGACGGTTGGCGAGTATCTCAGCTGGTCGCGGTTCGAGTGCGCGCGGGAACAACGCGATTACCAGTGGCAGCGCGAGCAGGTGGAAACTTTCTGCAGCGACATTGCTGGATTTTTCCGCAACCCCGGAGAACTGCCTATTTACTTCATCGGGCAGACGATTGTTGCCGGCCCGGCACCCGTGTTCCGCATCTATGACGGGCTGCAGCGTACCACAACACTGACCCTTATGCTGTGCTGGTTGAGGGACCGGATTGCGGGCGTGCCGGAAGTGCAGAAGCTCGTTTCGGACAGCATTGCCTACGAGCAGGGGCAGGCGCGGCTGGTGTTGCCGGGGGATGACAATTCACTCTGGCGGTTTGCGCAAAAGCCGGGCGCGACGCTGGACCGGGTGGTTGGCGGGAAGATGTTCGGGCGATCGCTGGCGGTGCGCAACAATCTGGCGGTGATCGACAAGGTGATGTCGGGCTTCCGAAGCGGGGCGGAACTAGCCGGATTTGCGAAATGCCTGCTCGACAAGGTCGAGTTGGTCAATCTGCAGATTTCGAATGGCGGTCTGGCAGAGCTGATGTTCTCCAAGATCAACGGCACAGGGCTGAAGCTTAGCCCGTATGATCTTGTGAAGTCCCGGCTTATAGAGTTTGCGCGGACGGAGCAGGAAGCGGACAAGTTCGTGCGCGTGTGGGACCGTGTACGAAATATTGTGCACCGCGACTTTGAACAGTTTCTGCATGATGCCTTTTCCACGGCGCGGCCGGACCTTGCGCCGCCGGGCGGGGTGCCGAGCCTGGAGGCGTTCCTCGCCTGGGCGAAGGAACGGCATATGCGCGACAGCAGGGGCCTGTTCACCTGGCTCGGATTTCTGGAAGCGGCGGCGCCGGACTGGATGGCACTGAACGATGTGGCCCGAAACGGCGCGGCGCTGCGTACGGAGCTGAAGCCGCTGAATTCGCTGTCGGTGATCGATGTGCATGAGTGGCGCCCGTTTGCGTTGGCGGTGTACGCACGTGTCGGCAGCAAGGGCTTCCGCACTGAGGCGCAGAAGGACATGCTTGCGGGCGTGTTCCACAAGCTGCAGGCGCGAGTGGCGGCGTTGAAATTCGCGGGCGTGAAGGAACGGCAGAGATCAGTCTATTTCCGCGAGGCGATCCGGACGATCCAGAAGAGCGGAAGCGGGTTTTCGGAGGCGATCGACACATTCGAATTTCGCCCGCAATGGACGGCGCGCATCCGGCGTTTGCTGCATGAGCCGGTGAGTGATCCGTTCCTGCGGCGCGCAATTTTCCAGTTCCTGGAGTTGCAGACGGTGCCGAGCCTCAGGTCGCTGCGGCCATCGGCGCAGAAGACGTTTTCCATCGAGCATATCCTGCCGGAGACGCCGCCGCCAGGGTCGCCATGGCTGGAGCAGTTTCCGGAAGAGGATCAGCGCAGCCGCTGCACGGACCTCGTCGGTAACCTGATGAGCGTGCCGATGGATATGAACAAGAAGCTTGGGACGCTGCCCTTTCAGGAGAAACGCGCGATCCTGAAGGCGGACCGGTCCATCTGGGAACGGTGGGTGACGTCGCAAGGCGTGATCGAGCATGAAGACTGGACGCCTTCCGTGATTGAAGTGCGCACACGTTTTCTCGGAAGGCTGATCTGGGGCGCGCTGGCGCTGCCGGGAGCGCCGGACTTTGATGGGCCGTGGGCGCTGCGCGACACGGAAGAGGACGAAGCGGACCTTGGCCTGGTCGCTGAAGCCGATGTGCCGTTCGATGCGTCGCAGGTCGAGGCGTTTATCGAGAACAGCCTGTCCGATCCGGAGCTGCCTTTGGCCTTCGAGGCAGAGCAGGAAGACTTCGCCGAAGATCAGCCGTAAGCGGATTATCCGTTCACGTTGTAGAAGATCAGGAATGGCAGGGGCAGGGCGTCTCGGATGTATTGGCGGACGAACTGGTTCTGTTTGGCGATGCGGGAGCGGGGAACGTAAACCACATCGAACCGGCGCAGCGGAAGCCAGCCGGCGGACGCGGGATCGTCGAGGCCGGCTTTGATGTCGATACGAACAGAGCGGATTTCGCCGCCGGGCTGGCGGCGGATGAGGAGCACTTCGCGCGGCTGAGCACTGCGTGTGTAACCACCGGCCATGACGATGGCTTGCAGCGGATCAATCTCGCCTGGAAGGTCGAACAGGCCGGGTGTGCGCACTTCGCCGCCGATGAAGATCTTCTGCGAGGCGAAGCCGGTGACGATGACGTCAAGGTCCGGATCGATCAGCTCGCTGGCGAGTTCGGCGCGCAGGGCATCGGCGAGTTCGTCCGGCGTCAGGGCCATTGCCATGACGGGGTCGGCGAGCTCCATGCGCACGCGGCCGTCCGGCGCGACGACGAGTTCGCGGGAAAGTTCCGGCGCGGTGTGGACGACAACTTCCACCTTGTCGCCGGAGGCGAGGAGGTAGGGGGCATCGGAAATCGCGGCGCCCGGCCAGCTGGCGGTCAGAAAGGTGGATGAAGCCCGCGGCGGCTCCGAAGCGCAGGCGGCTAGGAAGGCGGCGGCAAGGATGGGGAGGCGGCGGGCGCACATCGGCCTGGGCTTTCCTGAAGCATCGATCCCTCCGGATGTGCAAAAGGTGCGCCAGACCGGCGAACAGTGTTAATGATTAAGGAAATATCAAACGGGCCATGCGACCCGTTACCATTGGGCAATTCAGCGAGTCGGAAACCGCATGTCGCAGGCCGGCGAAGGCAAATATTCCATGCCGGCCGGCTTTGTCCGGCCGCGCCTTGGTGTGCCGGATGTGCTGGTGCTGCTGTGGCGTGCGAAATGGCTGATGATCGCCGTATTCCTGCCCTTGCTAGCGGCAGGGCTTGTCGGGGCTGCGCTGCTGCCTTCTCAGTACACGGCAGAAATGCGGCTGATCGTTTCACCGGAGCGAGGGGCGATGGTGCGGGCCGAACTGGAGCTGCTACGCAGTCCCGCGGTGGCGCACCGGGCGTTGGCCAAGGTGACGCTGGCGCGCGCCTATCCGGAGTTGACGGGCCAATGCGCGCCGGACGCGTGTGCTCGGATGGCAGCGGATGCCATTGCCAAGCGCTTCCATGCGGACGCGCAGCCGGAGAGCACGATCATCACCGCACAGTTCACGCATGGACGCGCCGATCTGGCGGCGGAGATGCTGAATGCGATGGCTGAAAGCTATCTCGATTACCGGGAGGATGTGTTTGCTTCGGGCAACGGTGAGGGGCTGGCCGAACAGCTGGCGCGGGCCGAGCAGGATCTCGCGGATGCCGAGACGGCGATCCGGGATTATCTGGTCGGACATGAGCTGACAGACCTGGCAGCGGAGCGCGAGACACTGCAGCACCTTGGCCGCGCAGCGAAGAGCGAACTTTTCCAGACGCAATCGAGGCTGCGCCAGACGCAGGCGCAGATTGCCGGTTATGAAGCGCAACTCGCCCGCATTGCGCCGGAGCAGGTGGTGCGTTCCGAGACATCTGCGGAACTGGCGCTGGCAGCGCTGAAGCGGGAGCGCGAAGAGAAGCTTTCGCGCTACCTGCCCGACTCGCGCATCATTCAGGATCTCAACCGGCGCATCGCGCAGGCGGAGATCGACGTTGCCGCTCAGGCGCCGGCTGAGGGGGCGGTGCTGCGTGTGCCCAATTTGCTTTACCAGCAGGTTGAGGCGTCCGTGGCGCTGCTGAAGGCAGATGCACGCGCGCTGCGAGGGCAAGAGGCAGAGCTGGCATCGCAGATCGCCGGCTTTGAGGCGCGCCTGCGCCAGCTGGTGGACCTTGTGCCAGGCATGACTCAGCTGGAGCGGCAGCGGGAGATGGCGGAAGCAGCCCTGCGCGCGGCTTCGGAGCGCGCGGCTAAGGATCGTTCGCGTACGGAGGGATTGGGGAAGGGCAGCAGGGCCGTGCGTAAGCTGGATGAGGCCGCAGCGCCAACGCGCGGCACGAGCCTGAAGGCGCCGGCTGCGCTGCTGACATTGTTGACAGCACTTCTAGCTGCGCTGGGCGCGGGGCTTGTTCACGCCTTGACGCGGCGCGGATTGGCCACTCCGGGTTCGGTGCAACGGACGCTGGGCCTGCCTGTGGTCGCAGCGGTCCGGAAATATTGAAGGGGCGAGGAAGACCTATGCGCGACCTTAGGCAGGATATCGGGGGGCTCTGGCATCTCGCCAACGGGCTGCCGGTCGACCGGGGAGGGCGGGTGATCCTGTTCATCGGCGCGCATCCGGGCGAGGGAGTGAGCAGCGTCGCTGTATCGTTTGCACAACTCGCCGCGAGCCATGCGCCGCGGATGACCTGGCTGATTGACCTGAACATCCGGCGAAATCCTCTGTGCACGGCTTTTTCAAAAGGCATTGTCAAGGATGCCGGCCGGCCAATGCACGCGCTGGATGCCTCACTCGGCGCAGAGCAGATCTACGCCGTGCCGGGGCACGAGACGGAGCGCGCCTTTGGCCGGCTGCTGAATGCGCACCAGATTGAAGGGCAGCGCCTGCTGGTGACGCGCTTTCGCAGCGACCGGCTGGGGCCGGGCCAGAAGGTGCAGCTGCGCACGGCGCCGGGCTGGTGGGC
>DNFL01000366.1:0-214 GCA_003486945.1 Hyphomonas sp.
GAACTCCCGATATACGATCTTCGGAACGCTTCCCGCTTCAGCGCGAATTGTGAACCGGAAATTCCAATTACCTGCATCCAGATCAACTGCGCCTGCGCCTGAAAAATATTCGCCCTGAACCTGTAACGGCACGCCGGAAAGTGCGGCTTCCAGCAGCGGCCGGCTTGCCAGATTGTCCCGGACCGACTGAACATCTCGCCAGCCACTGGCGGGG
>DNFL01000366.1:478-4944 GCA_003486945.1 Hyphomonas sp.
ACATCTCGCCAGCCACTGGCGGGGCGCGCCTCGATGAACCGGCGCGCCTCAAGGGTCGTCACTCCGCCAGCGGCAGCCGCCCTCAAAACAGGCGCAGACTCGGGTGTCAGGGCATTCACGTTGATCGCTGCGAGGTTCGCATGCGGCAGCACACAGACAAAAGGCGCCAATGCCGTGCGAAGGGCTGGAGTGAATACCGTAATGGCGGCGAGTTCACTGATATCTACCAAGCCTTGGTTTGCAGGGCGCAGCGGATGCTCAAGCGAAAGATAGGCGGCGTCTTCCGCGCCGTAGGGCCGTTCATCCTGATCGAAGTCGATCCAGTCGGAAAGAACGGCAACCGCGCGTAGCGCGTCGGCAGTGGGGACGCCCGCATCTTCGAGCAGGATCCGAAGCCCGTCTGCCGTTCGTTGATACGCAGATGGATCAGAGCCTCCGAGTGCATTGAGGTTCAGGCAGGGCGCCTGTTCCTGCACGGTCATGAGAACGCTGCCGCCCTCCACAGGCAGCGCAAACTCAGCTTTGCGCGTGCCGTCATCACTTCGGGCAGGCAGCCTGCTGGCCTCAACCAGATTCCGGGCGCCGGAAATCGCGGCAATTTCCGCTGAACGCGCGGCCCACTGCGCCGTTGCCCTGCGCGAGCCGAGCTTGTGCAATTCGGTTTGCCGCGCAATTGCTTCAGTGGCCATCAAGGCAGCCACTGAAAGTGTCGCAACAATGAGGAGGATCGAAAGCAGCGCTGCGCCTGCATCCTTGCGGCCGGGTATCATGCGCCGTTCCCCACGAGCACGCGCACCTTCAATTCGTCACCATCGGTGAAAGTCAGCGTGAATTCCGCTTTTTGCGGCAGGGGTAAGTCTGCACCGGAGATGTTTGCCCATTCCGAGCTCCAGGTGTCCCCGCGGCCGAAGCGAACTTCGAGCGACGACAGTCCTTCGAGCAAAATGATTTCCGCCGACCGGCTGCCGGGCGCGGGGTCAGCGGCGGCCCAGCTTCTGCGCACGAGTTTGCCGCCAGAAAGCTGATACTCAACCCGCTGCATTCCGCTGCGGGTTTCGCCGGCAGGATTGGCCCAGCCGTTGCGCACTAAAGCCATCACCTTGCCGTCATGTCGCGGCGCGTAGCCTTCGAACAGGGCCGGGGTGTCAATCAGACCGGGATCCTGGGAAGCGCGCGGAACATGCGCCGCAAGATCATCCCGGATCATGCCGAGTGCGATGGACAGGTCAGTCGATGCGTCCCCTTTCGCCTCGACCGCGTTCGCGCCGCGAAGGGATTGACCGGTCATGACCGCGCCGACGGTCGCCATCAAGGCGATGACGAACAGCGCGATGAGAGTTTCGATCAGCGTAACGCCGCATTGCGGAGCGTGACTGCCTGCCATCACAGTTCTCCTGCGTCAGTGGCAAGCAGGGACAGTCGGGCCAGAACCGTCTTGCTGCCATGCTCTGAAACATCGATCTGTACACGGTAAAGTCTTTCGCCGGGCACAGCATCAATGCTGCGGGTCCAGACAAAATTTCGCCGCCTCTGCATTTGCTCGCCCGTCTCCACCGCGCGCGCGGCATCAAGGCTAGCGGTGACGGTGTCGACCGCCACATTTCCAGCAACGATCTGTGCAAGCTGGCGCGCTTCAAGTTCACTGCTGATCCGAACGGACTGCGTGTTCAGGGACAAGAGCCCCAACGCTGCCAGTGAAAACACCGACAATGCCACCATCGTCTCCAGAAGCGAAAACCCGCGCGACATCAGCGTTGCGCACCTTTCGGAAACTGTACTCTCAACTCCCGCGATCCTTCGGAAACGAAGAGAGCGGGTGGCGGTGAAGGCAGGAGAGGATCGAACTGCACCTGAGGCCCGTTCATAGCAGCGGCGTCAGTGCGGAGAATTATTTTTGCCGGCATGGACCGGCGCTCACGCTCCGATATTTGCCAGTCACTGCCGTTCCAGAACGCTGGCGCGTAGCCTGTCCGCTCAATGACCAGTGCAGCCGGTTGGCCCGACACCTTCGACCGTGCGTCCAGCCGTTCGAGCACGCTGACAAGGCGGTCATGTTCGCTTTTCAAAGCGTCGGCTGGCTTCGCGGTTGCTACAATCATCACGGACGCGAGCGCCGTGATCGACAATGTGACCAGCACTTCGACCAGGGACAAGCCAGCCTCGCGCCTGCGCGCAGAGGGTATTTTTCCATGAGAGAAGGGCGCGCCAACCATCTGCGCTCAATCCCAATTGCCTATATCCGCATCTGGACCTTCTCCGCCGGGCTTTCCGTCAGCACCCAGCGAAAAGAGATCATACCGCCCGCCAGAGCGGGCGCCCGGCATCTGGTATTGGTAGGGATTGCCCCACGGATCGAGTTGGATGCGGCGGATATATCCGCCTTGCCGGTAGAGTGACACATCTATGCCTGCCGGCGGTTTCGAGAGCGCATCAAGCCCCTGCATGGCGCTGGGATAGGAATAGAGGTCGAGACTGTATTGCTCGAGCGCGCTTTCGAGACTTGCGATATCAGAGCGCGCCTTTGAAATCCGCGAACGCTCTCCCACTGGAGCGACGTTGACGATGATCAATGTCGCCAGAAGGCCCATGATGAAGACAACGACCATCAACTCGACCAGTGAAAAGCCACCTTGATTTTGTCGCAGGTGAACGGACCTGAGGGCGTGTTTCATTTGTTCCTCCTTCAACCGAGGGCGAGAGTGTTGAGTTGCATGATGGGGAGCATGATCGAGAGCACGATCATGCCGACCACGCCGCCAAGCAGAATGATGATGGCCGGCTCTAGCAAGCTGAGCGCCGTGCGGGTCGTTGCTTCGAATTCGCTTTCGAGGAAATCCGCTGCGCGGTTCATCATCGCGGGCACGTCGCGTGCGGCTTCGCCGCTCTGCACCATATGTGTCAGCAAGGGAGGGAACACGCCGGTTGCTTTCATGGCAGAGGATAACGCTCCGCCTTGTTTTACGCTGTCGCGGATAGACACCGCGGCTTCGCGGAACACGAGGTTTCCCATCGCGTTTCCTGCTGCAGACAAGGCTTCGAGAACGGTTGCGCCCGCGCCGGCGACTGTGGCATGCACCCGGGCGAAACGCGCCGCTGCCAGAGTTCGGAGCAGGGGGCCAATGAATGGCAAACGCAGCGCGAAAGCATCCCAGCGGCGCTTGAAGGAAGTTGAGCGGAGCGCGCGGCTGAAAAGAACAGCCACAATGGCTGCGGCGCTAAGCACTACGGGTCCCCATTCGCGCACAAATCCGGAAGCGCCGATCACGAACTGTGTCAGCACCGGCAGCTCCTTTGTTCCCAGCATCGCGAACTGCTCGACAAGCTTTGGCACCACGAACACCATCAGTGCAGTGACCATCGCCAATGCCATCACGCCGAGGACGGCCGGATAGACGAGCGCGGCTTGCGCCGTTGCGGCCATCTTGTAGCTGCGCTCGAGATTGGCCGACAGCTGGTCTAGTACGGCGGGCAACCGCCCGGCGGATTCGCCTGCAGCGACGACCGAGCGGTAAAGCGCCGGAAACGATGCAGGCGCCGAACGCAGCGCATCTGCGAGGGAGACACCCTCCATCACCTGCTGGCGCACACCGAGCACAAGTGCCCGCACGCGCGGCGAGGAACCGTCAGACGCCGCTGCCGCGAGCGCCTGTTCCACAGTCATGCCGGATTGCAGAAGCACTGCCATCTGCCGTGTGAACAGCGTGCGTTGTTTGTGCGACATGCGACCGTTGAGGCGGGCAGGGCCTCTGCCTTCTGCGCCGGCTTCCTTCACATCCACGGGAGTCAACTGCCGCGCCCGCAGCTCGCGCCGGGCGGCTCGCGGGCTGTCGGCAGAGATCACGCCGCTGGTGCGCCGGCCATCTGCCGTCAAGGCGCGGTATTCAAACGCTGCCATGTGTCCAGGTCTCCCGGCGGCAGACGTGCATCAATTCTTCTGCGCTCGTTTCTCCTGACAAGACATGCCGCAAGCCATTGGTGAACAGCATGTCGGCAGACCGGAAGGCGGCGCGCTCAATGGCGTCTTCACTTGCCTGTTCATGGATCAGGCGCTTGATCTCACCATCGACCAGCAGCAGCTCATACACGCCCAGCCGCCCTGAATAGCCGGTGCGGCCGCATGCGTCGCAGCCTGCAGATCGATAAATCCGTTCACGGAACTCTGCAGGCAGCCCCAGTTTATGCTTCAGGTTGGTATCCGGCTCATATGCTTCCTTGCAATGCGGGCAAAGGCGCCGCACCAGCCGCTGCGCCAGAACGGCGCGCAAGGTGGAAGCCAGCAGGAAGCTTTCGATCCCCATGTCTCGCAGACGCGTGATGGCGCCTGCAGAACTGTTCGTGTGGACCGTCGAAAGCGCGAGACGGCCGGTCAGAGCAAACTCCAGCGCCACTTCAAAGTTTTGTCTCCAGCTACAACCTGAACAGTTTTATCTTTTCCAATTGAAATTTTATAAACTCCTAGTTTATCT
>DNFL01000274.1:0-742 GCA_003486945.1 Hyphomonas sp.
TTCGAGGGCAAAAGTGTCTGTCATTCCAGCGATGTAGTCGCAGACCATGCGGGCCCGGGCCGTCTCATCCATGGACTGCGAAATGCTGTTCCAGGGCGGCGGAAGGGTCTGGGGTTCGGCGAGGAACACTTCGAAAAGGTCCGCCAGCACACGCTTGGCTTTCGAGCGCATCCGGTTCACCCGGTAGTGCTTGTACATGCGTCCATACAGGAAGCCACGCAGGGCGCGTTGCGGCGATTCCAGTTCTTTCGAGAATGCCACCAGAGGCTCACCCAGCGCGCGCACATCGGCAGCCGACTTCGGCTTGTGGCGTTTCACCCGGGCGCGGGTCTCTTCCAGCAGGTCATTTATCCACAGGCCGATCAGGCGGCGGACGGCTTCATAGGTGACCATCCGGTCGTCGAGGTGTGGGTATTCGAACCGCACGCCGCGAAAGGCGTCGCCGACCACTGGCAGATCCATCAGGTCCTCGACCGTGAACAGCCCGGCGGCGATGCCGTCGTCAATGTCGTGGTTATTGTAGGCAATATCGTCGGACAGGGCAGCGACCTGGGCCTCGGGGCCGGCGAAAGTGTCCAGTTCCAATGCCTCGAGATGCGGATAGTCGCGGAAGGCGGCAGGCAGGTCTTTCAGCAGCGTGTCGGGGCCGAGCAGCGGGCCGTTGTGTTTCACGAGGCCTTCGAGGGTTTCCCAGGTGAGGTTCAGACCCGTGAACAGTGGATAGCGCCGCTCCAGCCGGGTG
>DNFL01000274.1:966-4092 GCA_003486945.1 Hyphomonas sp.
GCCGCTCCAGCCGGGTGACGATGCGCAGGGACTGGGCATTGTGGTCGAACCCGTCATAGGGCGCCATGCAGGCGTCCAGCTGGTCCTCCCCCGCATGGCCGAAGGGCGGGTGACCGAGATCGTGGGCCAGGGCTAGGGTTTCGGCTAGATCTTCGTCCAGCCCCAGCGTTCGGGCGATGGTGCGGGCAATCTGGGCAACTTCGAGGGAATGGGTCAGGCGGGTACGGAAATGATCGCCTTCATGGGCGACAAAGACCTGCGTTTTCTGCTTCAGGCGGCGGAAAGCGGTGGCGTGGATGATGCGGTCCCGGTCGCGCTGAAACGGCGTGCGGGTGGCCGAAGGCGCCTCCTCGAAGAAGCGGCCACGGCTCTCCTCATACCGCGTGGCGTAGGGGGCTCTCTTTTCCATTGCCGGTTTCGTCCTTATGTTCTGAAGTATGACCGAGACTTCTGCCCCGGATGTGACCCTCACGGCTTCGGCTGCAAAGCGGATTAACGCGATTCTCGCCAAACAGGACGGCGCGGCATACCTGCGCGTCTCCGTGGAAGGCGGGGGCTGTTCCGGATTTTCCTACAAGTTTGATTTTGCAGGAAAAGCTGCCCCGGATGACCTGATTGTGGAGCTCGACGGGGCGAAAGTTGTCATCGACGAGGTGAGCCTCGAATTCCTGCGCGGCTCGGAGATCGACTTCTCGACCGAACTGATCGGGGCGGCCTTCAAGATCCGGAACCCGAACGCGACTGCTGCCTGCGGCTGCGGGACGAGTTTTTCAGTCTGACGGCTTGCAGTGGCGCCATTGTGCCTGTGATCTTCGGCGATAGTGTCTCTCCGATTTGCAAGGTGAGACCTGCCCATGTTTGGCAAGAAGAAATGCAGTGCGGCGCCGCAGTTCAGGCAGCTGCTGTTGACCAATTCCGATGCGCAGGAGCGTGAAGCGCTGGCGGCTCTGACCTGCGAGTCGAAGGCTGAGATGGTGGTGGGCAAACACACAGCACCGAATGCTGCGGTGCTTGTCGAGGCGGCGAAGCGGCCAGATGCCGTGTGGCTGCATGGGCGAACGCTGGAGTGTTCGCGGTGCAACAAGACGTGCCACGTGACGGTCGCCCGCCCGGACAATGGATCGCCGCCGAACTCGTTTGCAGTGCGAGCCAAGGCAAGGCCGGACTTCTACGCCCTGCAACATGCCTTCCTGCCCGAATGGTTCCTGAACCAGCCGGCGGAAGCGATGAACATCCTTTCGAGCAAGCTCGACGGCTGGCAGGCCAGCACCATGAAGCAGATCGGCGGCATTGTGGAACGCACGCCTGGTGATCCGATGCCGATCACCTCGGTGCAGATCGTCGGGACACCGGGCGAGATCACGTCCCTACTGATCGATTTCATTCCGCCCTGCGCTCCGATTGAGGCACACTATGCACTGCTCGTGGGTGGGCATTCGCCGCGCTACCTGATGTCGGAAAAGACACATCTCGGCGAGGACCAGCCGCTGAAGGAAATGGCGGGCATTACCGAATGGTCGTTTGCGAATCGCGAGCGCACGGAAATGAAGCACTCGGCCATCGACCTTTTGCCGGATACCTCTCGCACCGTGTTCTACCAGGCAGCGATCGAATTGCTGAAACACCGGATGAGCTGAACGGACGGGTTGTTGCACTTTCGGGAGGCGCTTCTACACTCGCCGCCATGAGCCAGCCCAGACCTTTCACCATCCGCGTGCCCGATGAGAAACTCGCCGCAATCCGTGCGCGGGTTGAAGCTTACAAATGGTTCCCGGCGCCGGCGAACGAACAGGGCTTTGCCTACGGCATGTCCACACCGGTAATGCGGGAGCTGCAGCGCTACTGGCTGGACACCTATGACTGGCGCGCGGCGGAGCGGAACCTGAACGCGCACCCTCAGTACACGGCGGAGATTGACGGGCAGACCATCCACTTCGTGCATGTCGTCGGCGAAGCGGGCGGCAAGCGGCCGCTGCTGATCACGCATGGCTGGCCGGGCAGCATCTATGAATTCTGGAATGCCATCGGGCCGCTGGCCTTTCCTTCCGCTCACGGAGGATCAGCGGCGGATGCGTTCGATCTCGTGATCCCGTCCCTGCCCGGCTATGCGTTCTCTGGCAAGCCCGCCTCGCCCATCGGCCAGCGCGCGACGGCGGCGCTTTGGGACAAGCTGATGCGCGAGGTGCTCGGCTATGACAGCTATCTCGCTCAGGGCGGCGACTGGGGCAGTCTTGTCACCTCATGGATCGGGAAGAACCACGGAGCGCACGATGGCAAGGGTGGCTGCCGGGGCATCCATATCAACATGATCGGCCTGCGCCCCACGCCGGCAACGCCGCAATCGCCGAAGGAAACGGCCTGGCTGCAACACTCCCAGCTAATGATGCAGATGGAGGGCGCCTATCTGATGCAGCAGGCGACCAAGCCGCAGACGCTGGCGATGGCGCTGATGGATTCGCCGATGGGCACGGCGGCTTGGATACTCGAGAAGTTCAATGGCTGGAGCGATTTGTCCGAACGCGGACTATTTGAGGTTTACTCGCGCGACCAGCTGCTGACAAATGTGATGATCTACCTTGTGAACGACGCGATTGCGACGAGCGTGTGGTATTACAACGCGCTGTTCCAGGAAGGCGGTAATGGCCTGCCGGAAGGCGAGCGCTGCGAGACCCCGACGGCCTTTGCGAACTATCCGGGCGAACGCTACATCGTTGCGCCGCCGGAAACCTGGGTGAGGCGGGCGTATAACCTCGTGCGCTGGCGCGACCTGCCGCGCGGCGGGCATTTCGCGGCGATGGAAGTGCCAGAAATCTACGTCGCCGACCTGCGGGAGTGGGCGCGGGGAACTTGAACCCCCAAAGCAAAAGGCCGCCTCCTTCCGGAAGCGGCCTTTCGAGTTTGTCGGCTCGGAAGAGCTTACTTCTTGATTTCCGACACGACGCCGGCGCCGACGGTACGACCGCCCTCGCGGATGGCGAAGCGCAGCTGCTTCTCGATGGCGATCGGGGTGATCAGCGCGACGGTGATCTCGACTCGGTCGCCCGGCATCACCATCTCGGTGCCTTCCGGCAGCGTGATCGCACCCGTCACATCCGTCGTACGGAAGTAGAACTGCGGACGGTAGTT
>DNFL01000274.1:4273-5305 GCA_003486945.1 Hyphomonas sp.
CATCTCGGTGCCCTCCGGCAGCTTCACCGTCCCGGTCACGTCGGTCGTCCGGAAGTAGAACTGCGGCCGGTACCCGTCGAAGAAGGGCTTGTGGCGACCGCCTTCCTCCTTCTTCAGGATGTACGCCTCGCACTTGAACTTGGTGTGCGGCTTGATCGACTTCGGCTTCGCGACCACCTGGCCGCGCTCGATGTCGTCCCGCTTCACGCCGCGGAGCAGCAGCCCCACGTTGTCTCCCGCCTGACCCTCGTCCAGGATCTTCCGGAACATCTCCACACCCGTCACCGTCGTGGTGCTGGTGTCCTTGATGCCCACGATCTCCACCTGCTCGCCGGTCTTCACGATCCCGCGCTCCACACGACCCGTCGCGACCGTGCCGCGACCGGAGATGCTGAACACGTCCTCGACCGGCATCAGGAAGGGCTGGTCCACCGGACGCTCCGGCTGCGGGATGTAGTCGTCAACCGTCTGCATCAGCGCCAGGATCGCTTCCTCGCCGATCTTCGGATCACGGCCTTCAACCGCCGCCAGGGCCGAACCCTTGGTGATCGGAATGTCGTCGCCCGGGAACTCGTACTTCGACAGAAGCTCGCGGACCTCGAGCTCGACGAGCTCGAGGATCTCCTCGTCGTCGACCATGTCGGCCTTGTTGAGCGCGACCATCAGGTACGGCACGCCGACCTGCTTGGCGAGCAGAACGTGCTCACGCGTCTGCGCCATCGGGCCGTCGGTGGCGGCGACCACGAGGATCGCGCCGTCCATCTGAGCGGCACCGGTGATCATGTTCTTGACGTAGTCAGCATGGCCGGGGCAGTCCACGTGGGCGTAGTGGCGGTTGGCCGTTTCGTATTCCACGTGGGCGGTGTTGATGGTGATGCCGCGTGCTTTTTCTTCGGGCGCCGCATCGATCTGGTCATAGGCCTTGGCCGAACCACCGAACTTGGCAGCCAGCACGGTGGTGATAGCAGCGGTCAGCGTGGTTTTGCCATGGTCCACGTGGCCAATGGTGCCCACGTTGACGTGGGGCTTGGT
>DNFL01000228.1:0-1762 GCA_003486945.1 Hyphomonas sp.
ACACGCTCTCCCGAGCCGGTTTTCACCACGATGCGCCGGGCGCGGGAGAGCGTGTCTGCTGTCATCGCGCCGGGAGATACACGGGGCAGGCACGGATGGCGAGGGGCTGGGGCCGCAATCGCTTAGCGATTGCGTTCCCCACCCTAACCCTCCCCATAAGGGGAGGGGACAGGTTTCGTTTGGTTGCACGCGGGCCTTGCCCCGCAATGCGGCCGGCTCCCTCCCCCTTGTGGGGCTTGCGAGAATCAGAAATCGCGCCGCTATTTCCCGAGCAAGAGGTTGGGGGAGCAATCGCTGGCGATTGCACAGGCAGCGCCCGGAACGGAGATCATCCGTGAGCGGATTTTCAGGCGGGGCAGGCGCCTCAGCGGCTGGTGAAGCCGGCGATAAGGGCGAAGCCGATGACCACGAGGACGAGGCTGGCGGCGAGCATTTTCCAGAGGCCGACATTCGAGGCGCCCCGGATGCGTTCTGTTTCGAGGATTTCTTCCTGTTTTTCCGGCGTCATGGTGTGCTCCTTTGCGGGACGGCCGAGGACGCAGTGTAGCACGGAATGGCGGCCGGGGTAACCTCGGGGAAGGTTGCGTCCGGCGCGGGCGCGTTCCAGTCTCCGGAAAACGGAGGAAACTCATGAAGCTCTACAATACACCGATGCCGGCGCCGAATCCGCGGCGCGTTCGTATGTTCCTGGCGGAGAAGGGGGTGAGCGTGCCGCTGGTGGATGTGGCGCTGGTGAAGGGCGAGCATAAATCCGCTGAGCATCTGGCGCGCAACTCGCTCGGCCAGACGCCGGTGCTGGAACTGGAGGACGGGACGTGTATCAGCGAGACCGTGTCGATTTGCCGGTACCTGGAGAGCGTGTTTCCGGAGCCGGACCTGTTTGGCGAGACGGCGCTGGAGCAGGCGCTGGTGGATATGTGGGTGCGGCGGGTGGAGTTTCACCTGATGAGCCCGGCAGGCAACTACTGGCGCCATGCGCATCCGTTCACGGCGAAGGTTGTGGTTCCTCAGTATAAGGACTTTGGTGAGGCGAACCGGGGTGCGTATGAAAAATCACTCGGCTGGCTCGACCGGGAAATAGCGGGGCGGAATTTTGTGGCAGGCGCGCGATTTACAATCGCGGATATCTGTACACTGAGCACTGTGGATTTCGCGGACTGGATCGGGCTGAAAGTGCCCGAGGGGCTGGCGAATGTGCGGGCCTGGCATGCGCGGGTGAGCGGGCGGGCGAGCGCGGGGGCTTGATCTCCCAACGGTCGTAGGCCCTCACCTCCCGCGGGGTGGGAGAGGTGCTGCGTTGCGTTTGGGGGCTAGATGTCCAGCTCTTCGACGAAGGCGGCGTTTTCCTGGATGAAGCGGAAGCGGAGTTCGGCCTTCTTGCCCATCAGGGTGTTGATGAGCTCGGCGGGCTTCATTTCGGTGAGTTCGTCCATCGAGTCCGGCAGGGTGACGCGCGCGAGGGTGCGGCTGGCCGGGTTCATGGTGGTTTCCTTCAGCTGGGCCGGATTCATCTCGCCGAGACCCTTGAAGCGGGTCAGCTCGATCTTCTGGTTACCCTTGAAGTGCTCCTTCACGATGCGGGCGCGGTCTTCATCATCCATCGCGTAATGAATGTTGCCTTTGTTCGCCAACTTGTAGAGCGGCGGCTGGGCCAGATACAGACGGCCCGCTTCGATCAAGCCGGGGGTGAGCCGGTAGAAGAAAGTGATCAGCAGCGCGGCGATGTGGGCGCCGTCGACGTCGGCGTCGGTCATGATGATGA
>DNFL01000228.1:2030-7440 GCA_003486945.1 Hyphomonas sp.
GGCGTCGGTCATGATGATGATGCGCTCATAGCGCAGGTCGTCGATGTTGAACTTGCGGCCAAGCTCCGTCCCCAGAGCAAGCGAGAGGTCGGCCAGTTCCTGGTTTCCCATCAGCTTGTCGTCGGACGCGCTTTCGACGTTGAGGATCTTGCCGCGCAGGGGAAGGATCGCCTGCGTCTCGCGGTTGCGGGCCTGTTTGGCGCTGCCGCCGGCCGAGTCGCCTTCGACGAGGAAGAGTTCGGTGCCTTCCGGACCCTTGGCGGAACAGTCCGCCAGCTTGCCGGGGAGGCGGAGTTTCTTGGTGGCCGACTTGCGGCTGACTTCCTTCGCCTTGCGGCGGCGGGCACGCTCGTCGGCGCGGTCGATCGCCCAGGTGAGCAGCTTGTTGGCTTCCTTCGGGCTGCCGGCGAGCCAGTGGTCGAAATGGTCGCGCACGGCGGCTTCGACGAGGCGGAAGGCGTGGGTGGAGGAGAGCTTGTCTTTCGTCTGGCCGACAAATTCCGGGCCGCGGATGAAGACTGAGAGCAGGAAGCCGGAATGGCCCATGACATCCTCGGCGGTGACTTCGGCGGCTTTCTTGTTGCCGGAGAGTTCGCCGAAATTGCGCAGGCCCTTGGTGATGGCTGAGCGGAAGCCGGCCTCGTGGGTGCCGCCTTCGGGGGTGGGGATGGTGTTGCAGTAGGAGCGGGCAAAGCCGTCCTGCTCGCCGAAGCCGGCCTGGGTCCAGGCGATGGCCCATTCGACCTTGCCGTCCTTGCCCATGTCCATGAGGCCGGTGAAGGGGGCGTCAGTGATGGTGGCCTTGTCCTCGAAGACTTCCGAGAGCTGGTCTGCGAGGCCGTTGGGATAGGAGAGGACCGCTTCGGCGGGGATTTTCGAATCTTCGGGCAGCAGTTTGGGGTCGCAGGACCAGCGGAGTTCGACGCCGCGGAAGAGGTAGGCCTTGGAGCGCGCCATCTGGAACAGGCGGGCGGGGCGCCAGCGCAGCTTGTCGCCGAAGATCTGGTGGTCCGGCTTGAAGCGGACCGAGGTGCCGCGCCGGTTGGGGGCGGGGCCGACTTTCGTGAGCTTGGTGGTGGGCACGCCGCGCGAGAAGGTCTGGCGGTAGAGCGTGCGGTCGCGGGCGATCTCGACCTCGACCGTTTCGGAGAGGGCGTTGACGACCGAGATGCCGACGCCGTGCAGGCCGCCGGCGGTGGAATAGGCCTTGTCGGAGAACTTGCCGCCCGAGTGCAGCGTGGTCATGATAACTTCGAGCGCTGATTTCTTTGGGAATTTCGGGTGTGGGTCGACCGGGATGCCGCGGCCATTGTCGGCGACGGTGAGGAAACCCTCGGTGTCGAGGTGTATTTCGATACGGCTGGCATGGCCGGCGACGGCTTCGTCCATCGAGTTGTCGAGGACTTCGGCGAACAGGTGGTGCCAGGCGCGCTCGTCGGTGCCGCCGATATACATGCCGGGGCGCTTGCGGACGGGCTCCAGGCCTTCCAGGACCTCGATATCCTTAGCGGAGTAGCCCTTGCCACCGTCATCGATGAGCTTCAGTTGCCGGGCTGTCGACATGGGCCACTTCTCCGTTCCGATACTGGTCCGCAGATAGAGGCCGAATCCGTTAAAGGCCTTTTAACCCTCTGGCATTCTGCGGGGCCGCACGGTTCAAGCGGGGTTTGAGGCGGGGGGCAAGGGCCTGACGGCTGTGGAAAGCCTGGCAGCGCCGGAATGAGCAATCGCGTTGCGATTGCTCCCCCCACCTCACCCTCCCCACAAGGGGAGGGGTGGGGTGGGGGGACGCGCGCCACTCACCTGCAGTTCTATTCACACCTTTCTATAGCAGAGGCCGGGTTGAAGCGGTCAGCTGAGGTTTCCACATTCCGGACATCGCCCCATTAATGCTCTAATCGGCAGGACAGGGTATAAAGGGCTGCCGCCATGCGGGGCCCATGAAAAGGAGGCATGAACATGCCAAGAACCAAGACCGTTCCGGTGTTGCCGCTGAGGGACATCGTTGTGTTTCCGGACATGGTGGCGCCGCTGTTTGTCGGCCGCGACAAGTCTGTCCGCGCTCTCGAGATGATCGAGGAGAGCGAAAATGAGATCATGCTGGTGGCCCAGACCGATGCGGCCATCGACAATCCGGTGGCCGATGACCTGCATGATATCGGCACGCTGGCGACCATCCTGCAACTCTTGAAACTGCCCGACGGCACCGTGAAGGTGCTGGTGGAAGGCAAATCGCGCGCGCGGCTGGTGGAGCTGCATGACCGCGGCGAGTATTTCGAGGCGGCGGTGGAAACCCTGCCGGAAGCCGGCACGGGCGGGGCGGATGTGCAGGCGCTGATGCGCGCCGTGCAGGAACAGTTCGAAAGCTATGTGAAGCTGAACCGCAAGATCCCGCCGGAGACGGTGACCTCGATCGGGCAGATGTCGGATGCCGGGCGCCTGGCGGACCAGGTAGCGTCGAACCTGTCGGTGAAGCTCTCCGACAAGCAGGAACTGCTCGAGATGCCGGACGCCAAGGACCGGCTGGAGAAAGTGTTCGCGCTGATGGAAGGCGAGATGGGCATGCTCCAGATGGAGCGGAAGATCAAAAACCGCGTGAAGCGGCAGATGGAGAAGACCCAGCGCGAGTATTACCTGAACGAGCAGATGAAGGCGATCCAGCGCGAGCTGGGCGAACAGGGCGGGGAAGGCGGCGAGCGCGATGAGCTGGCTGAACTCGACCAGAAGATCGCCGACACACCGCTCTCGCAGGAAGCGCGCACCAAGGCCGAAGCCGAGATGAAGAAGCTGCGCCAGATGTCGCCGATGTCGGCGGAGTCTACGGTGGTGCGCAACTATCTCGACTGGCTGCTGTCGCTGCCCTGGGGCAAGCGGAAGGAAATCGTCACCGACCTGCGCAAGGCCGAGAAGCAACTGAACGACGACCATTACGGCCTCGACAAGGTGAAGGAGCGCATCCTTGAATACCTTGCCGTGCAGAAACGCACCGGGCGCCTGAAGGGTCCGATCCTTTGCCTCGTCGGCCCGCCGGGCGTCGGCAAGACCTCGCTGGGCAAGTCCATCGCGGAAGCGACCGGACGTGACTTCGTGCGCGTGTCGCTGGGCGGCGTGCGCGACGAGAGCGAGATCCGCGGCCACCGCCGGACCTATATCGGATCGATGCCGGGCCGCATCATCCAGAGCCTGAAGAAGACCAAGAGCGGCAACCCGCTGTTCCTGCTCGACGAGATCGACAAGATGGGCATGGACCATCGCGGCGATCCGGCTTCGGCGCTGCTGGAAGTGCTCGACCCGGAGCAGAACTCGACGTTCAACGACCACTATCTGGAAGTCGACTATGACCTTTCGGACGTGATGTTCGTGACGACGGCGAACTCGCTGAACATGCCGCAGCCTTTGCTCGACCGGATGGAGATCATCCGGATTGCGGGGTACACGGAGGATGAGAAGCTGGAGATCACCAAGCGCCACCTGATTCCTCAGGTGCGTGAGGATCACGGCCTGAAGGAAGGCGAGTGGATCGTCACCGATGGCGCGATCAGCGACCTCATCCGCTACTACACCCGTGAAGCCGGCGTGCGCAGCCTGAAGCGCGAGATTGCGCGCCTTGCCCGCAAGGCGGTGCGTGAACTGGCGCTGACGGAAGGCGCGAGCCTGACGATCACGCCGGAGAACCTCGCGACCTTCGCGGGCGTTCGCAAGCATCGCTACGGCCTCGCCGACGAGACCGATCAGGTGGGCGCCGTCACCGGCCTTGCCTGGACGGAAGTGGGCGGCGATCTGCTCACCATTGAAGCGGTGAAGATGCCGGGCCGGGGCGCGATGAAAGTGACCGGGAACCTGCGCGATGTGATGAAGGAATCGATCCAGGCGGCGAGCTCGCTCGTGCGCGCGCGCTCGGTGGCGTTCGGCATCAAGCCGACGGCCTTCAACACGACCGACATCCACGTTCACGTTCCGGATGGCGCCACGCCGAAGGACGGTCCGTCTGCCGGTATCGCGATGACGACGGCCATCGTGTCGCTGCTGACCGGAATTCCGGTGAACCGCGAAGTGGCAATGACCGGCGAGGTGAGCCTGCGCGGCCGGGTGCTGCCGATTGGCGGCCTCAAGGAGAAACTGCTCGCGGCCCTGCGCGGCGGCATCAAGACGGTGCTGATCCCGAAGGAGAACGAGAAGGACCTCGACGAGATCCCGGAGAATGTGAAGACCGGCCTGAAGATCATTCCGGTTTCGGATGTTCAGGAAGTGCTGAAGCTGGCGCTGATGCGCCCGCTGGTGCCGATCGAATGGTCGGAAGAGGATGAAGCGAAGCTGCAGGCCTCGCTGAGCGGCGGCAAGGCCGGCGACGGCGAGTCCGACACGATCCGCGCGCACTGAGCGGGTTCTGACTGAGAGTATGAGAAGCCCCTTCTCCGGATGGAGGAGGGGTTTTTCTTTTGGGGCGGGCCCTCACCTCCCACCGTCTTTGGCGGCGGGCCCCTACTCTCCCGGAGGGACAAGGGGTTGGACTTCACCGCGCGCTTGCATTCCGGCGCGGGCGGCGGCAAAGAGGCGGCGTGCCAAGTCTGGGGGCGATTAGCTCAGTTGGTAGAGCGCCTGCTTTACACGCAGGATGTCGGCGGTTCGAGCCCGTCATCGCCCACCATTTTCCCCGCCACTGCTTTGTCTCCTGCGCGTCGCGCGGGCGCCGGGCCGTGTGATAGGATGGGCGCCTGCAACAGGGAGTCCTCTGATGAAAACCGTATGTACTGCTGCGCTCGTTCTGCCTGCCTTTCTGGCGGCGTGCACACCTTATACATCGCCGGCGCCAGAGCCGGTGGAGGTTGTGGTGGCAGATTACACATGCGGGGACATGGCCGTGCAGGTGACGTTCGCGGAAGAAAACACCGTATTGCGGGCGGGCGGGGCAGAATACGCGCTTGCGCCTGTGATGACCGGGTCGGGCGCGAAATATGCAGCCGCAGGCGACGGGCCGGAGACGTCTTTCTGGAGCAAGGGCGAGAACGGGCTACTGGTGCTGGAAGGGGCGGAGTATCCCGAGTGCGGCCCGGCGGCAGCGGCGCCGGAGGGGCGCTGGTCGGCAATCGGGCAGGAGCCGGGGTGGATGCTGACCATCGAGGAGGGCGAGGCGTTCTTTGGCTATGACTATAATCAGGCCCAGCACACGGCGGCCGTTACTGGCCCGCATGCCATCGAGGACGGTGTGGAATATATCGAGGGGCCGGGCGGACTTGCGGTGACGCGGCTGTTCAAGGTTTGCTCGGATGTGATGTCAGGTATTCCGTACCCGGACACTGTGACGGTGACGCTCGGCGATCAGGTGTATCAGGGCTGCGGCGGGGATGCGCAGGCTGTGCTGGCAGGCGCGGAGTGGGTGGTGGAAGATATCAACCGCGGCGGCGTGATC
>DNFL01000228.1:7650-8091 GCA_003486945.1 Hyphomonas sp.
ATCAACCGCGGCGGCGTGATCGACGATGTGCGCGTGACGATGACTTTCAATCCGGCGGAGGGCATGGCCTTTGGCCGCGGCGGATGCAACAGCTGGAGCGGCGGCTATTCGCTGAGCGGTGAGGGCATCAGCTTTGGCGATGCGATGTCGACACAAATGGCCTGCGCGGAGGCGGTGATGAACCAGGAGCAGGCCTTCCATCAGGCGCTGGGCAACGTAACGTCCTACGCGATTGACGAGACCGGCGCGCTGGTGATGACCGGGGCGGACGGCGCGCGCATTTTCGCGCGGCGCTGAGCGTGGATCAGGTGCCCGTGCTGCTGCGCAAGCCGCGGCGGATAAAGCTTTCGAGCTTCAGGACAGGGTTTTCGTCCGGGCTGGTGAGGCCAGCCGGTGTCGCGCCATGCGCTTCCTGCGTGGCGTCGCCGCTGGCATAGCCGA
>DNFL01000228.1:8346-11155 GCA_003486945.1 Hyphomonas sp.
GCTGCGCGGTTCATGTCGGCCTTGGTGACTGGGATGCGTGAGCCGGCGTCCATCATTGAAGCCTGCATGCGGATGGTGCGCAGCGGCACCAGAAGTTCGGATGTGACAGAGCGCAGGAAGCGCGTCTTGGCAGTGCTGGCTTCGTCGGCTTCCTGGCGCAGCGATTCCGCTTCCTGGCGAGAGTCTTCGATTCCGGTAACGTCAGTGAAGATTTCGACAGAGCCGATGCTGGCGACTTCGTAGTTGGCGGTTTGCCAGTAACG
Source organism: Hyphomonas sp. (assembly GCA_003486945.1). Lineage (GTDB taxonomy): Bacteria > Pseudomonadota > Alphaproteobacteria > Caulobacterales > Hyphomonadaceae > Hyphomonas. Next base: position 8,610 of record DNFL01000228.1, read on the forward strand.
GTCGAGCGCGTGGGCGATGCCGCCGGTGGACTCGATATTGCGCAGCGCCTGTTTCACGCGGGCGTAGAGTTCGTTCTGGAAGACAATCGTGCCGTCTTTCGCGCGCACGGCAAATGCCTGGCCGGAGCCTTCCAGCGCCACTTCGAGAATGTCGCGCAGCTGGCTCGACTCCTCGACCGACTTCACTTCCTTCAGGTAGAGGACGAAAGCCTGGCGGGCGCCAAAGTAGATTGTGAACACGAGGAGCGACAGCGCGATGGCGAGGGCCACCATGCGGTCGTTGAAGTGCAGCACCATGTGCAGGTAAAGCGGCAGCACCGAGCCGGTGACGTAACGCAGCACGAGGCGCGGGTTGCGCGGCATCACGCACATTAGGCCGGCGCACATCGACACCGTGAAGAGACAGCCGAACACGAGCGACCAGAACGGATCGCTGGTCTGGAAGAGTGGCAGGCTGCCGAACAGCGCGCCCATGAACACGGCCAGCGATTCCGAACGGCGGACATAGCGGCCGCTGACAGAGCTGGGTGCCGGGCGGCCGATCTTTCGTAGGTAGTCGTAGGCCATGAACATCGCGGCCACGAAGTTCGCCAGCATCCAGGCGAAAACCAGCGTCTCGCCGGAAATCGTATGGGCGACGTAGCCTGCGATGGCCGTGTTGAAGACGGTGATGAAAGCCATGATGTGCATGGCGCGCGAGACGTCCAGATGCTGTTGCAGCCGGACGCGCGGCCCTATGGCCGCCTCCTTATTGGGCTTGCCTGTCAGGACATACCCAAGGAAGTTCAACTGCTCGCTCATGGGCGCGTTTATGACAGGGAAACCTTGTTTTCCGCCTTGAGGCACCGGCAAGATTTGACCGTCCGTATTTGCCGCCTGTTAACCCGGCATCCTGTTTTGCTTGCTACAGATTGAGGTCACGGCCCCCGCCGCCGGGTAGCTTTAAAAGCTCGCTCTGGTGGTGGACACGGGGCCCGCGGGCTGGCACGAGCAGGCGCAATTGAAGGTTTGGATCGCATGCCGAGGTTGAAAATCGCGGTGATAGGGGCGGGCCCCGGCGGACTGAGCGCGGCTCAGTTCATCCGCGATTGCGGCCATGAAGCCGTTGTTTTTGAAAAGGAAAGCCGGATTGGCGGAAAGTCCTTCTCGTTCTCCAACGGCGATGCGTTCAACGAGATGGGGACGTGCTACACCCCCCGCCAGCATGTGATCGTCAAGCGCTGGATGCGCCAGCACGGTATCCATCTGCGCCGCTTGGGCGAGGCGCGGTATGATGATGCGCCGGTGGTTGATTATGTGAAGAAGGGCGCCGGGCCGCCGCTGGCGGTGCAGGCGCTGAAATTCGTCACTGAAGCGGGAAAGCTGCGCCGGAAGATTGCCGCTGCGCCGGAGGACAAGGCCGTGCGCGCCGAGGCGGCGATGACCGTGGACGAGTGGCTGGCGCGGCTGAAGCTGCCGAAGCTGGACCTTGCCATGCACCGCATCCTGCCGGCGCAGGGCTACGGCTATGCCAAGGAAGTGACCATCGGCCAGACGGTGCAATGGTGTGATTTCGACCTGCTGATCTCCGGCGTGCTGAACGACATGCACATGCCGGTGGAAGGGTGGAGCGAGTTCTGGGAGCGGTTTTCGAAACGCTTCGACATTCGCCTCGAGGCCAATGTGCTCGGCCTCGATCGTAACGAGACCGGCGTGACGATCTACACGCAGAACGGCACCGACAAGTTTGATGCGATGATCTCAAGCGTGCCGATGGATGAGTTCGCGCGGCTCGCCACGCTGGCACCGGCGGAAGAGGCGGTGCTGACGGGCGTGGACTGGCAGAACTATACGACGACGCTGGTCGCCTCGAAAAACTGGTTTACCGGCGCGCAGGTGCATGGCTATTCGCGCGCGTGCAAGGATCCCTCGCTGCGCGGGGCGATGCTGGGTTCGCGGCGCGAAGGCGAGGCGCTGGAAGATGGCGCGCGGCTGTATGTGACGGGGCAGTTTTCAAACAGCCTGACGCCGCCGGAACTGCGCGAGATCCTGTTGTCGGACATTACCGCACTGGGCGTGCAGGCGGATGTGATCTATGCGCGGACGTGGAAGTATTTCCCGCAGTACAATGCCGATGCTGTGGGGGCGGGGCTTTTCTCGGCGCTCAGGGAAGCGCAGGGCGGGCGGCGGACATGGTTCACAGGGGCGACCTTTTCGCATGAGCTGGTTTCATCCGTGGTCGAGCGGTCGCGGTTGTCAGTGCAGGATGTGGTGAAGCGGTTAGGGTAGGGCCCTAGGCTACCCAATTGCCGCATAATAGTCCCGCCAGCATTTCTGCCCAACATCATTGTACGCCCGCATCGCGTCCACCATGCGGAAAAACTCCGTCTGCGGACCAAGTTCTGGTGGAAGCAGCGGATCGAAGTTTATAAGGCGGATAACGGCCTGGCCCGTGAGCAGGGTTTCGCGGGCGGCTTCATCCTTGCCGAGGCGGGGCAGGCGCGCGAGGCTCGCGTCCATGGCGGCGAGGGCAGTGGCGTAGGCGTGGGCGAGCGCGTCCGGGGGCC
>DNFL01000392.1:0-6483 GCA_003486945.1 Hyphomonas sp.
GGATCGTGACGATCACCTCGGTCGGCGGCCGGATCGCGGCGCCGTTCCTTGGGGCCTATACGGCGACCAAGCATGCCAACGAGGCGATGACCGATACGCTGCGCCGGGAGCTGTCGATTTATGGCATCGATGCGATTGCCGTCGGGCCGGGATCGGTGCGCACGCCGATATGGGACAAGGCCGAGAAGGACAATTCCGATGGGCCGTATGCGAAGACTGACTGGGCGGAGCCGCTTAAGGCTTTCGAGCGGATCATGCTGGGCGGCGGGCGCACCGGACTGCCTCCGGAGGAAATCGCGCGCGTGATCGAGCGCGCGCTGAGCGATCCGAAACCGAAGGCGCGTTATGCGCCGGTGCCGCAGAAGCTGACGAATTTCACGATTCCCACGCGGCTGCCGAAACGGGTGCTGGATGGGATTTTCATTTCGCGGTTTGGCTTGAAAAAGAAAACCTGACGCCTCCGTCAGCTTTGCCCTTGACGCCCGTTGCGGAAAGGCGCGGCATGTGCCCGGCAAACGGGAGGTACAGACATGGCGGATCTCAAGGGCAAGGTGGCAGTGATCACCGGGGCGGCGAGCGGCATCGGACTTGCGGGCGTCGAGACCTTCATTGCCGCCGGGGCGAAAGTGATCGCCGGCGACATCCAGGACGAGAAAGGCCGCGCGCTGGAGACACGCTTCGGCAAGGACAAGCTGCGCTTCGTGCACTGCGACGTGACCAACATGGACGAGCTTAAGGCGATCATGGACGCCGCGCCGGCCGCGTTCGGTTCGCTCGATATCGTGTGGAACAATGCCGGCCATGGCGGCACGCCGACTTCGGTTGAGGAGCTGGACCTCGACGGCTTCGACGCCACGATCAATCTGCTGCTCAAGCAGGTGTTCGCCGGCACCAAGTTCGCCATTCCGCACATGAAGGCGAAGGGCGGATCGATCATCAACACGTCATCGATCAGCGCGGTTTCTGCCGGGTATGCGCCGATCACCTATTCCGTGGCGAAGAAGGGCGTGGCGCATTTCTCGAAGCTCGCCGCGGCGGAGCTGTCGAAATACAAGATCCGCGTCAACGCCATCCTGCCGGGCTTTATTGCCACCTCGATCTTCGGCGCCTCACTCGGCCTGCCTCGCGAAGTGGCCGACCAGATGGCCGAAATGCTGGCGCAGGCGGGCGGCAAGATGCAGCCCATCGGACGTGTCGGGCGCGGCGCCGATATTGCCGAGATGGCGGCCTTCCTCGCCTCCGATGCAGCAGGCTTTATCACCGGTGGGGAGTTCCTTGTTGATGGCGGCATGACCGTGGGCCCGCGCCATAGCTGGGACGAGACGGCGGCGAGCCCGGTTCTGGAATCGCTGGGTATTTCTCCGGAACAGGCCGAGCAGATGCGCCTGGCCCAGCAGGCTGCAGCGAAAGGCTAGCCGGTGGGCCGCACCCCGAGCTGCGGGACGGCTTCGACTGCCTGCAGCAGGTCTTCTAGGGTTGCGGCTTCGCGAAACGGGTTGCCCCGGTCATCGCTGAGGGCGTAGCCTGTTTCGGTGCGGCGGAGAGGAAAACGGCGCCAATGCGTCAGTGTACGGAATATCCAGACGACCTCCGGGCGCTCGCCCGCCGCTGCCCAGCCGGTCCACATGTGATCTGCCGGCAGTCCGCGCCAGAGCCGGTCGATCTCGTCGATATCCTCGGGTGAGAAGCTGGGCATGGCGGACACAGGTCAATCTTCAGCCAAATCTCTAGGCCGGCCCGGGCTTTCCGGCAATCTGCAGGGCGCGCTGTGGATGATTGTTTCGGGGATCGGCTATACGCTTCACCTGGCGCTCGCCAAGGAAATCACCGCCGACATTCACCCGGTTTTCCTCGCCTTCTGGCGCAGCTTCCTCGCCTTCCTGATTGCCTCGCCCTTCATCCTGTTCGGTGTGAAGATCCATTTCGCGCGCTTCGGGGCGCTGGTGACCCGCAGCCTGATCGGGTCGATGGGGTTTGTGTTCGGGCTGATCGCGATCTGGCCGGTGTTCGGCCTGCCGCTGGCGGAGTTCAACGCGCTGAGCTTTACCCGGCCGCTGTTCGTCACCCTGTTTGCGGTTCTGCTGCTGCACGAGAAGGTGGGCATCCACCGCACCACGGCGGTGATCGTGGGCTTCATCGGCGTGCTGGTGATGACGGTTGTGCCTGCCCTGCTGGGCGCGGAAGGCGGGGCGCATTTCAATGTCGGCAGCATTTTCGCGATCCTGTCATCGCTGTGCTTTGCCTTCACCATCGTGCTGGTGAAATCGCTGACAGGTGTGCACTCACCGATGGCGCTGCTGATTTGGGCGAACCTTTTATCGTCGATCTTCATCCTGCCGGCAGCGCTGGCGGTATGGGGCTCGCCGGAGCCAGCGACATGGCTGCTGATCTTCGGGATGGCGTTTGCCGGTTTCGTCGCGCAGTTCTGCTTCATCAAAGGCATGTCGATCGGAGACGCCTCGTTCCTCTCGCCGATGGACTATCTGCGACTGCCGATGGGCGCGGTCGCCGACTGGGTGATGATCCGCGCGCTGCCGGGCCTGTTCGTCTGGGCGGGCGCAGGCATCATCGTGGTCTCCACCCTCTACATCACCTGGCGCGAACACCGCCGGAACCAGAAGAAGCCAGTGGTGCCGCCGAAGCCGTTTTGAGTGTTTAGCTCGGCGCTGTTCGCGGGCTGAAGTCCGCGGCGCCTGTGCCTTCGCTTTGCTCGTGAGGGCATCAGGCCGAGGGGGCTGTATCTGCTTCCTTTCCTCAGCTTTCCATTCTTACGTCACCCTCGATCACCGAAGGTGATCTGAGGACCCATCTCCTACCCGCTCCTCATCCACGACCCCACCATCCGCTCTTCCCGGCGAAAGCTGGAATCCAGAAACGCCCGCTGAATCTGGGCCCCCGGCTTTTGCCGGGGTGAGCGGAGAATTGTTGGCCGGGCATCTGAAGAAGGCGGGAGAACGGAACGCCCCGCCCCTTCACCGCGCAGACCAGCCCCACATAACTTTCCCCAGCGATACGATTCCGCTTGTGAATAGCGAATGAATCATTCATTATTCAAGATCAATCCTGGGAGGGCGATATGGCGAAGGTTCTAGTGACGGGGGCGACCGGGTTTATTGCTGGGCATGTGATCCATCAGCTGCTGGAGGCCGGGCACGAGGTGACGGGAACGGCGCGCTCCGTCTCCAAGGGCGCGGCGCTGAGCCAGACGATCAGCGCCTATGCCGGCCGGCCGGTGTCGATCCCCATCCGCGAAGCGGACCTCTCCTCTGACAAGGGCTGGACCGAGGCGGCGCAGGGCATGGATTTCATCCAGCACATCGCCTCCCCTATTCCCAGCAACGTTCCGAAGGATGCCGATGAGCTGATCATCCCCGCCCGCGACGGCGCGCTGCGCGTGCTGAAGGCGGCGAAAGCGGCGGGCGTGAAACGGGTAGTGATGACCTCCTCCATGGCGGCCTGCGCCTATGGCTGGGGTGACAAGCGGCCGAACCCGGTGACCGAAGAACACTGGTCGCAGGAAGGCGCGGTGAATGACACGACGCCCTATACCCGCTCCAAGACGATCGCAGAGCGCGCGGCCTGGGCCTATGTGAACGGCGAGGGCAAAGGGCTGGAGCTGACGACGGTGAACCCCGGCGCCGTGCTTGGGCCGGTGATGAGCGGAGACTTCTCCGCCTCGGTCGAAATCCTCACTCAGCTGATGTCTGGCAAGCTGCCCGGCACGCCCCGCGTCGGCTTCGTGATCGTGGACGTGCGCGATGTCGCCGCCGCGCATGTGCTGGCGATGACGAACCCGGCAGCGGCCGGCGAGCGGTTCCTCGTTGGCGACAGGTTCATGTGGTTTTCGGAAGTGGCGGGCGTCCTGCGCCGGGAGTTCCCGGCCTACAGCAAGAAGGTGCCCGCGAAGGAGCTGCCCGCCTGGATGGTGAAGCTGATTGCCATGGTCAATCCGCCGGCCAAGCAGATCATCCCCGAGATCGGCCGCGAACGACACATCTCCAGCGAGAAGGCAAAGCGCGTTCTTGGCTGGCAACACCGCAGCGCCGAAGAAGCGATCATCTCGGGTGCGAAGAGCCTGATTGACTTCAAGGTAATGTGAGGCTTTACGCCTCTTCTTCCGGCGCTGCTTCAACCAGCTGTTCATGCAGCTTTCGGATGCCGTCGCTCAGCTGCTTTAGTTCGTCTACGGACATTTTGATCCGTTCACCAAGATTGACGCCGAGGCGGCCAGCGCAGCTGCGCAGCTCCCTTCCCTTGTCGAGCAGGCCAATCAGCACCTGACGTTCATCCTTCGGATTGCGGACGCGGGTGACGAAGCCGCCGGCCTCAAGCCGTTTCAGCAGGGGCGTCAGCGTGCTCGCCTCCAGCCGGAGCTGGCTCGCAAGTTCGCCGACGGGCTGGTTGTCCCGTTCCCAAAGCAGGTTGAGCACCAGGTATTGCGGATAGGTGATGCCAAGCTCGTCTAGCACGGTCTTGTGGATGCGCTGGATCGCGAGGTTGGTGCCGTAGATCCAATGGCAGAGATGCTCGCTGAGCGGCGGAGGGAAATCCAGCTTCGGGTCTGTGTCGGACATCTCACTCTCCATGATCCAAGGGGCGACGAGGTTACTTATCGCGAAATTACCTATCGCGATAAAAATAGTGCTTGACGGGAAAATCGCAATCCACTATTTGATGCTTATCGCGATAATGATTATCGCAGTAACCATAAGGAGCCGCCCCATGATGAAGACCCTTCTTTCAGCCGTCGCCCTCTCGGCACTCGCAGCCTGCCAGCTTCCCGCCACCAACCCTGCCCTCGAAACGACCGATCAAGGAGAAATTCAGATGTCGACCATCACCACCAAAGACGGCACCCAGATCTACTACAAGGACTGGGGCCCGAAAGACGCCCAACCCATCGTGTTCCACCATGGCTGGCCGCTGACCGCCGATGACTGGGACAGCCAGATGCTGTTTTTCCTCTCGGAAGGCTACCGCGTCGTCGCCTTCGACCGCCGGGGTCAGGGCCGCTCGACCCAGACCGACATTGGCCATGATATGGATACCTTCGCCTCCGATACGGCTGACCTCGTCGCTGCGCTGGACCTGAAGAACGCCGTGCATATCGGTCACTCCACAGGCGGCGGCGTTGTTGCCCGCTATGTGGCCGGAGCCGAGCCGGGCCGTGTGTCGAAAGCCGTGCTGATCGGCGCAATCACGCCGATCCTTGGCCAGACGGAGAGCAACCCGACCGGCGTGCCGCTGGAAGTGTTCGAAGGCTTCAAGGTCGCCCTCGCGAAAAACCGGGCCGAGTTCTACCGCGAAATCCCCTCGGGGCCCTTTTACGGTTTCAACCGCGAAGGCGCCGTAGTCAGCCAGGGTCTGATCGAGAACTGGTGGCGCCAGGGTATGACCGGCAGCGCGAAAGCCCAGCTCGACACGATCAAGGCCTTCGCCGAGACGGATTTCACGGAAGACCTGAAGTCGATCACGGTGCCGGTGCTGGTGATGCATGGCGGCGACGACCAGATCGTGCCTGTGGACGAAACAGCACGCCGGGCAGCCGCCCTGCTGCCGAACGGATCGCTGAAGGTCTATGACGGCCTCTCGCACGGCCTGTTCGCCACGCATCCGGACCTGATCAATGCAGACCTCCTGGCCTTTGTCCGGAAGTAAGCAGAAACCAGACCTTCAAACACACCGGGCCGCCCCGAAAGGTGGCCCGGATTTTTTGTTTCCGCTCAGAAATCGTAGGCAATGCCTTTGCGTTCCCAGTCGCCGTAGCGGGTAGGTTCGATCGTCCGGGGGCCGCCGCGTTCGTCAGCCGGAAGTGCTGCGTCGGCGCTTTTGCGGGCGTCGGCCTCTTCCAGCGCGCGGCGGGCGGTTTCCGGCAGCGCGGCGCGGCGGGCGCGCTCTTCTTCGGAGAGCAGGTGCGATTCTGCAGGCTCTGCGGCCATTGGCGGTCTTCCCGTTGTGTTTACCTTCCCCCATATAGGCTGCGCGAGGCGGCTTGTCCGCCCACCTGTTGATTTCTTTGCGTGACCGGAGTTTCCCCGCTGATGGGCACAGCCAAGACCTTCCTTCTGCTCGCGGTAATGACCGCGTTGTTTGTCGGCATCGGATACCTTGTCGGCGGCAGCGCCGGCATGGTCATCGCCTTCGTCGTGGCCGCTGGCATGAACGTGTTTGCCTGGTGGAATTCCGACAAGATCGTGCTGCGCATGCAGGGCGCGAAGGAAGTGCCGGAGGATACGACGAACCCGATGCTGCGCGCCTTCCGGCAGGATGTGGCGCGCCTGGCAGACCGCGCGGGCCTGCCGCAGCCGAAAGTCTACATCATCGACACGCCGCAGCCGAACGCCTTCGCCACCGGGCGCAATCCGCAGAACGCCGCTGTCGCGGCTACTTCCGGCCTGCTCAGCGTGCTGACGCGCGAGGAAACGGCGGGCGTGATGGCACACGAGCTGGCGCATGTGCAGAACCGCGACACGCTGACGATGA
>DNFL01000392.1:6858-7305 GCA_003486945.1 Hyphomonas sp.
CCTCGTGCAGATGGCGATCAGCCGGTCGCGGGAATATGAGGCGGATGCGCGGGGCGCGGAAATCTGCGGCAACCCGCTCTGGCTGGCTTCGGCATTGGAGAAGATCGAGCGCGGCGCACGCGCCCAGATCAATCCGTATGCGGAGCGCACGCCGGCGATGGCGCATATGTATATCTCCAACCCGCTGAACGGACGCGGGCCTGACAATCTCTTCTCCACGCACCCCTCGACCGCCAACCGGGTCGAAGCGCTGCGCCGGATGGCCGGCGAGATGGGCGTGTCGTCGATCCGCCCCGCTGAAACACCCCGCCGCACGGCTGGCCCGTGGGGCTGAGCGCGGACTTCTCCCGATGAGCGGCGCAGCCGCCCGGCGCGCCGCCGGCGGCCTTTTGCATTTGACGCTCGACGCGAAAAGGACGACACACGCGGCGACGGCGGCGTCGGAGG
>DNFL01000325.1:0-947 GCA_003486945.1 Hyphomonas sp.
GATGGCGTTCTCAGCCGCGAGCGTCCATCCCTTGAACGCTATCCAGACGCCGGTAAATCGTTTCAAGACCTTCTTGCAGACTCGCTTGCCGCTCAGGCTTCCGACGAGGTGCTGCTCTATGTTCACGGTTTCAACAATACTTTTGAACATGGGGCATTCAACCTGTTCGAAATTTGGAATGCTTCAGGCCGGCTTTCAGTTCCAATTCTCTTCAGCTGGCCAACGGGCGGCCGATCTGTTTTTGGGTATCTCGGTGACACCCAGGACGCAGACTTCGCAATCTACCACCTCAAGGAAGTGCTGAGGCTGATCAGCGCCACACCGGAAGTTAACTCGATCACCCTCGTCGCGCATAGCCGGGGCGTATCGCTCGCAACAGATGCGCTCCGGGAACTGATGATTGAGGCGCGGGGCTCAGGCCTTTCCATGCGGGACACCTACCGCATTGAAAATCTTATTCTCGCGGCGCCCGACATGGATCTTGGTGTAATGGAACAGAGGCTCGTCGCGGAGGCTTTCGGATTGGGTTTCGGACAGATCAATGTCTATGTTAACCCCGGAGATGATGCGCTTGGCTTGTCGGGATGGCTCTATGGAGCCCCGCGATTTGGAGCCATGACGCCGGATGCCATGTCTGAGGAATCAAAGGCAGTTTTCAGAGGAGTCCGCTCGGTATCGTTCATCGCGGTCGAAGACGCCGACCAGTTCGATGCGCATAATTACTTCCGGCGCCATCCCGGCGTTCTCGCAGACATCGCGGTCACTATAAGTACCAGCGCACATCCCGGAGATCCGGAACGGCCGCTCGAAAAGGGAGATCTGAATTTCTGGAGCGTGAACAAACACTACGTCCCGCAACCAAAGCCACAATCCAACGGGCCGTAGTCCATGCTCCTTTCTATCATCCAAGCGTTGGTCGCCACTGACCTGCCACTGAACTTTCATCC
>DNFL01000325.1:1277-15598 GCA_003486945.1 Hyphomonas sp.
TGGCGGAGCTTTTCCACATCGCGCAGCCGATCGTTCGTTGCGGGGAACCGGGCCGCATAGCTGGCCGGTGTGCTGTATCCGAGCGCCGAATGCGGACGCCGATGGTTGTAATCCTCGACCCATTCCGCGATGCGTTCGCGGGCGTGTTTGAGGCCGTGGAACAGAGTCTCGTTGAGAAGCTCATCCCGCATCCGGCCGTTGAACGACTCGCAGAAGCCGTTCTGCATTGGCTTGCCGGGTGCGATGAAGTGCCAGGCGATTCCGTGATCCTCGGCCCAGGCCAGCATCGTGTTCGAAGTGAACTCCGTGCCATGGTCCGAGACGATCATGCCGGGGCGTCCTCGCCGCGCGATCACGGCGCTAAGCTCGCGTGCTACGCGTCGCCCTGAAATCGATGTGTCAGGGATTGCGGCAAGGCATTCGCGGGTCACGTCATCGACAAGGTTCAGGATCCTGAACCTTCGTCCGCAAGCGAACTGATCATGCACGAAGTCGATGGACCACCGCGCATTGGGCCTGGCTTCAACGAGAATGGGCGCCCGCGTGCCGGTGGCGCGCCGTCTGGCTTTGCGCTTGCGCACGGACAGGCCTTCCTCGCGATAGAGCCTGTAGATGCGATTCACACCTGAAGCCTCCCCTTCGTTGCGCAGCAAGATGAACAGGCGGCGATAGCCGAACCGACGCCGCTCATTGGCAAGATCGCGCAGCCGTGTGCGCAGCTCCATCTCAGGCTGACGGCGTGAGCGATATCGAACCATCGTCCGATCTGCTCCGACAATCTGGCAGGCCCGCCGCTCTGATAAATCCATGACGGTCTGCAGATGCGCGACTGCGGCGCGCTCGGCAGCGGGCCCTACCACTTTTTTGACAAGAGCTCGCGGAGCGCCGCGACATCCAGCATCGACTCTGCAAGCAGCTTCTTCAGCTTCGCGTTCTCGTCTTCCAATGCCTTGAGGCGCCGGGCTTCGGAGACATCCATGCCGCCATAGCGAGACTTCCAATTGTAGAGGGTCGCCTCCGAGACACCGTGCTTGCGGGAAAGATCCGCTGCCTTCGCGCCGGCTTCCATCTCCTTCAAGACCGCAATGATCTGTTCTTCACTGAAACGGGATCGCTTCATCTGTCCGTCCTTCCTGAGGGCCGGACTCTAACTCAATCTGGAGGAAATTCTCAGTGGCAGGTCACCACCGTTGAATGCCGCTCCGGCGATAATGTCGCCGCAATCAAATTACGGATGCATTCGATGGAGCCTGCAGCAGATGCTATTGTTGAGCGGGCCTGAACAAGCATGACGCAACTGTCCCATAATGGAAAACGGAGAGCGGCAGAGATCCGGCGGGGTGACCAGCTGATTGCGTACACTATGGCAGGCCTTATCCTGCTTATGGCCATTGTGTATTCACTGTCACCCGCCCCAGGAGACGTAGCTTCCCATTCGGATCCTGTCTGGATTGCAATGGCGGCGCTCGCAGCCGGCACAGTTGTCAGGATCCTTCTTACCCGAAGATCGGCACTCACCCGTAGTGTCGCGCTGTTGCTTACGGTTTTTGAATTCAGTGTTCTGATTTTCCTGATTGTCTGCTTTGCCCAGCGCTATTCACAGCCTTCCGCTTTCGTCCTGAAGTCTCCGACTTTCGTCTGGCTCTTTGTACTGATCAGTCTTCGAGCCTTGCGGTTCGATCCGCTCGAAATCCTGGTTGCCGGCGGAGCCGCCGTAATGGGATGGGCGGTCGTTCTGGCCTGGACACTCGCGGATAGTCCACCAGGCACCGTGACAAGGGACTTCGTCGCCTACATGACGGGCTCCAGGATATTGATCGGCGCCGAAGTCGAGAAGCTCATTGCGCTCTCGATGTTCACGGCGGCTCTCGCAATGGCCATGCATCGGGGCGAGTCCTTCCTGCGGGACCTCTGGACCCGAACGCACGAACTCGCAAAAACTCTTCGAAAGGAAAAGTTGCTCATCCGCAAACTGGAAGCGGAAACACAGGAGCGCGTCAGGGCCAATACCTTGTTGCGAGACGCGCTCTACAAGGATTCACTTACGGGTTCAGCCTCCTCGGCATGGCTCGATTTGCAGATTGAAGAACGCTCGAGCCTGACCGAACGTGCGAGCCTGCTTCTTGTGCTGATCGACCTCTGTCAGTTCAGGCAATTCAATGAAGTGCTCGGACACAATCAGGGAAACGGCATTCTGATCTCTGCCGCGAGACTGCTTGAGGCCGACTATGCCGGGCGCGCGCAAGTGTTCAGGGTTTCTTCCGATGAGTTCGCGCTTTTGTTCGACGACGAAATCTCTGTGAGCGACAGCGAAGCAGTTTGCCGCGAGTTACTACAACTTTTTGAACTACCACTCGGAACGGGCGCTGCGCGATTCTCAGGTGGTGTAAACATTGGGGCCGCGCTTGCGAAAAATGGCTCCGAAGCCATTCATCTGCGCAGCAATGCGAGCCTCGCCCTGAACGCCGCCAAGCGCCGGGGCCGTCAGCATAGCCAGGTTTACTCAAAGGACCAGCGCGCACGGGCTGAGGCTCTTGCACGGATCGAACTCGCGCTACCGGATGCACTCAAGCGCCGCGAACTTTTTCTTGCCTACCAACCGATCGTGCACCTTCAGACCCGCCGCCTTGCCGGATGGGAGGCGCTCTTGCGCTGGAACAGTCCGGAGTTCGGCGAGGTCGCGCCCTCTGACTTCATACCTGTTCTGGAAGAGACAGGCCGTATCGATCAGATAGGCTGCGAAATCCTTGGCGAAGCCGTGCGCGACGCCGAGGCAATGAGCCGTCAGCTGGGCCGCTCTGATCTGTTTGTCAGCGTAAACGTCTCTGCAAAGCAGCTGAATGCGCCCGAGCCGCTGATCAGTGCGGTCGGCGAGGCGGTCTCGCGCTACGCCAACCTGAAGCTTGAATTGACCGAGAGCTGTGTCGCCAACGATCCGGACTCTGCGTCTGAAGTCCTTTTCCGTTTGAAACGCGCCGGCGCTCTGCTGGCCATAGATGACTTTGGGACTGGTATGTCATCCCTTGCCCACATTCACCGGTATCCATTTGACACAATCAAGCTGGACAGAACCTTCGTCCAATCCGAGCATGGTCAGCTTACCCGCGGAATTGTTCAGCTGGCAGACTCAATTCGTCTCTCAACCATTGCGGAGGGAATCGAAACGCGCGCGCAAATGACCCAGATGCGGGACATGGGAGCCACTTATGGTCAAGGTTTTCTGTGGGGCCGAGCTGCTCCGCTTTCTTCATGGCTCACAGGTAGCCCCGCATCGTTCGAGTGACGTCTTCAACGATCTGTGGCAACGGCAAGCCGCGCCTGCGACACGGGGCGTACATGATCGTGGCGCACCGGCGCAAAGGCCAGGATAGAGCTACCGTTTTGCGTCTTCGTCAATTAACCCGTACGGCGCCATGTCAGGCGCGATCAGCGGGTGCACGGAACGTCAATCGGGCAAGGATTGATCTTTGTATTACAGTCAAGAAGCATAATCCGGCGAAAAAGTAAGCCAAGACCGCAAACCAAACAGGCCAAATACACATCAAAACAAAGACAAGTATTGTCTCTGCACCTTCGGCTATGCCGGTGCTGTAGAAGAACGATTTGGGCCCATGCGCCCGGGTTTCCAATCCGCGTTTTGACGCAATCGCGGCGAATGCCAGAAAGCTGATGCCTGTCAGAGTGAAACTCGCCACCAGCGCAAGGGCTGGAAGAAGGTTCTCCGGATCAGCGAGCCCAAACCCGAGCGGGACCGACACGTAGAATACAAAGTCAGCTACAATATCCAGGTATCCGCCGAAGTCTGTCGGCCCCGCCCGGCGCGCGAGCGCCCCGTCAAGACCATCGAGGAGCCTGTTGATCAGAACGAGGACGAGGCCCGCCAGATAGTGTTCGTAGGCGACCAACGCACCGCTCAGTATACCGATCACCATTCCGAGTAAGGTCAGGGCGTTTGCGGTCATGCCCCAGATTTGAAGCCTTGTCGCCAGCGCCTGCAGCGCCGGGTCGATCATTGGACGCAGCCGTGAATCAAACATGATGTCTAACCCGAAGAGATTGTCACAAGCCCGATAACTGCGCCGGTCATGGCAGACGCAAGATTTCCGGCGAGCCAACTCTTCATGCCCAGCGAGGCTACGTCGGATTTTCGATCAGGTGCCAGTGTTGAAATTGTCGAGACGATCAATCCGACGCTCGCAAGGTTGGCGACACCCGATAATGCGTATGTCATGATCAGAAGACTTCTTGGGTCGAGCGTCCCGGCAGGCAGCGCAGCAAGATCCAGGTAAGCGACATATTCGTTGAGGATAACTTTCGTACCCATCAAGGCTCCGGCGCTCTCCGCCTGATCTGCGGGAATACCGATCGCCCACATTAATGGGGCGAACAGCCAACCAAACAGCCTGCGGAGCGTCAACGGCTCACCCTCTACAGCCGGCAGAACGCCTAGCAGCTGGTCAACCAGATTTACGAACGCGAATGCAACGATGATCACACCGATCACCGCAAGAACAAGCTGGACCCCTTCCATTGTTCCGCGCAGCGCCGCGTCCATGCTGCTTTCATACTTCAAATCCGGCTCGATCGGCGCGGTATCCGGTTTCCCATCTCCGGGGACCATGATCCTGGCAATGAGGATGGCTGCCGGCAGGGATACGATTGACGCAGAAATCAGGTGGCCGATCGCGTCAGGCACAACGCCGGACAGGGTGCTGGCATAGAGTATCATGATCGCACCCGAAATGGTGGACATGATCAGAACCATGACAGCAAACAGGTCGGATCGGCTGACACGGCTGAGCCAGGCCTTCAGGATGAGTGGCGACTCGACAACTCCCAGAAAGAGCGTCGAAGCGCCCCCCAAACCCACGAAGCCGCTCACCCCCAACCCCCTCCGGAGCGCCCATGACAGGGCCCGGACAATCACTCTCAGAACGCCCCAATGCCAGAGAAGCGCAGACAATGCAGAGAACACGATAATCAGCGGAAGAATCTGGAAGGCGATGATCACCGGTTCATCGGCGCCCGGCTTCAGCATGAAGGGTATTGGCGCACCTCCTGTGTAGCCGAACATGTAACTGGAGCCGACAAGAGTTGCCCGCTCAATTGAGGAGACGGCGTCGTTTGCAAAGCCGATCAACTGTTGTGCAAGCTCAGAACGGGTCACGATCAAGGCGATCGCAATCTGCACCGCGATGGCGCCGGCGATCCAAAGCCCGTGGGGCCGCGTGGAACGGTCCTCCGACAGGATCCAGCACAGACCCAGAATGAAACCGAGCCCCACGATTCCTTGAAAATTCTGCAGCATATAATCCCCGCCCCGCTACCTTATAAAATCCTATGTGCGACGGATTTCATTTGCCGCGCCGCCAGCGGTGATAAGTCTCTGCAATTTTCAATAGCCCGCGCGGCGCGCGTTGACGCCGCCACTCGCCGGCCAGAAGTTTACTGGATTCTGACAAGGTCGGGTACGCGTGAACCGTGGCAAGAATCTTGTTCAGACCGATGCGATGCTTCATCGCAAGAACATATTCCGCGATCATCTCTCCGGCATTTTCCGATACAATGACAGCTCCCAGGATCCGGTCGGAACCCTTGGCGGTGAGCACCTTGACGAAGCCTGCCCGTGCACCTTCTGCAACCGCCCGGTCCAGGCGGCTGATCGGTAGGGTGGTCACCTCATAGGCTATATTCTCGCGTCGGGCGTCAATCTCATTCAGCCCGACACGGGCCACTTCCGGATCTATAAAGGTCGTCCACGGAATTACGCGGTAATCTGCCCGGAATTTTCGGAACTGGCCAAACAAGGCGTTCACGCTCGCATACCAAGCCTGATGCGATGCGGTGTGTGTAAACTGGTAAGGTCCCGCCACATCACCGGCCGCAAAGATATTGGGGAAACGCGTCGCCATGAACCCGTTCACATCTAGAAATTTGTCGCCGCCTATTCCAAGCGCCTCAAGCCCATAGCCTTGCTGGCGGGCACGGCGGCCTACGGCAATGATCAGTACGTCGAACTCAATCTCGATCGAATGATCACCCTGGCGCAGCCGGAGAACCTGCACTCCGCTGTTTACTTCAACGCGATCAGCACTGTGCGAGGTTTTTACGCGTACGCCGGAAGCCGTGAGAGCTTCCCCGACGATTTCAGAGACATCATTGTCTTCCCTGGGCAGGATCGTTGGGCCCCGCTCGACAAGCGATACGCGGCTGCCGAGGCGCGCCAGTGCCTGAGCAAGTTCGCAACCAATCGGACCACCACCCAGAACCACTACCTTTTCCGGCGCTACTTTGAGACTTGCAAGATAGTCCCAGATTGTATCGCTGGTGAAGAACGCACTGCCGCTGAGCCCGGGAATGTCCGGAATTACAGGTTCAGCGCCGGTCGCCAGTACTATTGCGCGGGTCGTAACACGCTCTGATTGACCGGACGTATCCGTAATTTCCACCGTCCACGGATCTATGAGCCGGGCTTCCCCGTTGCGCACATCCACGCCGAGTTCAGAATAGCGTTCGACACTGTCGTGAGGGGCGATCTTGTTCACCGCTGCACTGATGCGGGACATAACCGCCTCGAAATCGATCTGGGCGGATTCCGTTGATACCCCGAATTCTTCCGCTGACTTGATCGTATAGGCGACCTTGGCACTCTTGATCAGGGTTTTCGACGGCACACACCCCGTATTGAGGCAATCACCTCCCATTTTGTGCTTCTCGACGAGCGTCACCTTAGCTTTGACGGTTGCGGCAATATAAGCGGATACGAGACCGGCTGCGCCTGCTCCGATAACAATGAGGTTGCGATCAAACCGCTTCGGGCGGGTGAACCCCTTGTACAGGCGACGTCGGCGCATGAGTCCGATCAGCGCTTTGCCGATCCACGGCGCGATGCCCAGTGCCGCCAGGGACAGAATGAGGGAGGGAGAAGAAATCTGCGACACTGAATTCAGCTCTGCGAGCCTTGTTCCAGCATTCACGTAGATCAACGTTCCAAGCAGCATGCCCACCTGGCTCACCCAGAAAAACGTCCAGACCCGCAATTTCGTCAGCCCCATGAGGAGATTGACCATGAAGAAGGGCACAATCGGAACCAGGCGAAGCGAAAACAAGTAGAAGGCGCCGTCCTCACGGACCCCCGCATTTATCTGATCAAGTTGCCTGTCGAACCGGCGCCCGACCCAGTCTCGTAAAAAGACGCGCGACGTAAGGAACGCTAACGTAGCTCCGATCGTCGATGAAAAAGATACAGCAATCGTTCCAACAAATACGCCGAAAAATGCGCCTGCCGCAATCGTAAGGATGGCTGCGCCGGGAACCGATGCTGCGGTAACCAGAATGTATGCCAGGCAAAACAGCAGCAAGGTCAGCAGCGGCCGCTCCGCTTTGAAACTGGCGACCTCGGATTGCGCTTCCTTGAGAGTTGAAAGCGAAAGCACGCCGGTCGTCCCTGCCCAGAAAATCAGGACCAACAGACCTGCGAGCAAAAGGATGCCAACCGCCCGCTTCATGATCGAGTCACTTTCTGCAATCAAATGCCCGAAAAACATGATGCGCCCGAGCATCCAGAGACCTCGATCCCAGCACCATTGCCCTGTCATCCAAATTCTGATCAGAGAGCGTTCTGAGCGGCCAGAATTCTCTCTGCGATTTCGTCTTCGGAAACTTTCGAATTCAGAACATCGATCACCGACTGATTCTCAACATCGATCAGCAGGAGCAGCCCCGTCTTGATCCCGCCGGCAAAGTAGTCGCGAAGCGCTTGACCCAGACCCAGCTGATCCGCTTCCGCGTAGACAGCATCGCGGTCGCGCCGGGTAAAATCGATCCGCACAAAAGAAACGCCCTCCCATTCCCCCGCCGACTGAACGGCCGCGACTTTCGGATCGAGCGCCTTACAGTTCGGACACCAGTCCGCATGCACCCGCACGGCCGCCACTCTTGACGACTCCACGGGCTGGCTCGCCTGGCTCGGCGGCTCGGTCGGCGCTGCACAGGCTGCCAACGGAAGCAGGGACAATCCTGCGGTCAGAAGGGCCGTTTTGAGAAGAGTAATCATGAGCATTCTCCACTTGAATTGCTATTTTTGACTGCTTAGTTCTTTTTGAAGATTGCACGACTGACAATTGCGTGATCACACTCGGCGCGTACGTCGCCGTACCGTGTAATTTGAGCCTGAAGGATCCTCGCATGAACCAACTTGCCCGCTCGGCTCCCGCATACCTGCTTGCGGCCTTTCTGGTATTCATGGGCGTACAGAAGTTTGTCGGAGACGTTCCGATCTTTAAGATTATAGAAGCAAATGTCCTGGCCCGTACCGGCCTCAACATCGATCTGATTGATCCTGCCGGGCGCTACATGACCGGCGCTCTCGAACTCCTGGCGGCGATCCTTTTGATATTGCGACGCTTCTGGGGGGCGCTTCTGTCAACCGGGGTCATCGCCGGCGCGATTCTGGCCCATCTTACATTTCTGGGAATTTCCACGCCGATGTCTTCCGGGACGGATGCGCCGGAGAGCCCCATGCTTTTCATAATGGCGCTTATATTCTTTGGGATTTCCATCCTGGTGCTCTGGTTGGCCCGCTTGATCGCTGCTGAAAAAAGTCAGCCGCTCTCTTGAATACGGACACTTGGCAGGCTGATTGATAAAATTCGTAATCCGGGCTCTATACCTCGATACTTTTTCAGAACAGGCGTTTCCGTGACCCGCGCAATCCTGATCCGAGGCTTGATTGTTTCCATACTGGTGGGGTCACTGCTGACACTGATCAATCAATTCGAAGTGATCTCGGCCTTGCAGACGCCGAACCTGTTGAAGATGGGACTCAGCTATATTGTACCCTTTTGCGTGTCGGTCTTCAGTGCCATGGCGGTGCGCAAGAACCCGGCAGATCCGGGTTGACCCCGCGCGCCAGCGCAGCTCTTGAGAGAAGCTATGCGCGGACCAGCGACCCTCGTGCTGCCTCAATTAGATCACCGAGTTGCTTGGCTGTTGCGTCTATAGGCTTTCTGCTCGTCTCGACCCTCGCTTGAACAAGGCTGCCCTGCAGCGCGGACATACACAATATCGCCAGCTCTGCTGCCTTTGGGCGACGGAAGCCATCTTCCATGAGCTTCCGCTCAAGGACTGACTGCCTGGCGGCGTACGCTTTTCGGCCCGCTTCTGCGATCAACCGCTCCTGCGGCGCCAGTTCCAGGATAACCGTCGTGATCGGACAACCGTCGCGAAAACCCGATTTCGCCATCCAGCCTCCGAGTAGCCTTGCATGCTCGATGAGTAGCTCACGCGTGGAACCTGTCCGGGCCGCGATCGCTGCGACGGTTTCGGCCACGCGCCTGCCCGCCTCTTCAACCGCCGCAACCGCAATCGATGCCTTTCCCTCCGGAAAGTAGTGATAGATTGAGCCTTTGGGCGCACCAGCTTCAAAGACAAGATCATTCAATCCTGTCGCTGAATAGCCCTGCTGGCGAAAAAGCCTCACCGCCGTCTCGATGACAGGCTGCCTGTGTTTCTGCCGGGGTGCCACGCTCCACTCCACAATTTCCAACTGCGTTCATGATTATATTGACTGGTCTAATTGAGGTACTCAAGCTGTTGTTTCAACAATCCTGGAGTAAAAATGTCTGGCGCAGTCAATTATCAGCTGACGGAGGGTATTTCCGAGATAACCCTCAACGACGGCAAGGCCAATGTCATGAACCTGGCCATGCTGGAAGAAATACGGCGTGCTTTTGACCGTGCCGCTCAGGACAACGCGCCCGTAATTCTCAGGTCTGGCCTCCCCGGCGTGTTCTCTGCTGGCTTCGACCTCAACGTATTCAAGTCAGGAGACCAAAGCGCCCTCACGAATCTTGTTCGAACGGGCGCTCTGCTTGCGGTGCACATCCTTGAACACCCCTTGCCCGTCCTCGGCGTTCAGGCAGGTCATGCTTTTCCGATGGGCGCTTTCTTGCTTTTGGGCTGCGACTTCCGCATCAGTGTCCGCGGGCCAACCAAGATCGGACTGAATGAAGTAGCAATCGGGATTACTCCGCCTGAGTTTGCTGTAGAACTAGCGCGCAGCCGCCTGCATCCAGCATGGCTGAACCGCACTGTTCTCCTGGGCGAGATGTTCGGGCCGGAGGATGCCGTGCGAGCAGGGTTTGCCGACCACGTCGTTGATCCGGAGGACGTTGATCAGGCAATCGGCGAGTTCATAAAAGCGGCTCGCAAACTGGACCTGCCTTCCCATAGCCGGGCAAAGAAGAAGCTCCGGGAATCAACCCTCACCAGGGTCCGGGCCGCGATTGAAGCAGAAATGTAAGTTTCAAGCGCCATGGGCCGCAAACAGTATGCACGCCCTCACTCTTCTCTTCGCGGAACCCAGGAAACAAGCTGTTGGTGGCGCAGCAATTCCCGGCGGGCAGCATTAAATGGATGCACCCAAAGTGTCGCCCCGGCTTCATTTTCAAGTGATCGGGCGTCGTTATGCCATTGAAAAATCCCCCCTTCCAGACTGAACAAATGGGGTGATCTCTGTGGCCCGAGCTTTTTGAGGAGACGCTCTGCAAGACGGGACGAGCGGTAGCCGACGGAGCAATAGAGCACAATTGTGTCGTCCGGCTCGATTGGACCGATCGCATTTTCGACCGCTTCCAGGCTGGCTCCTGGATCGATACGAACCGCTCCGGATATATGGCTGACAGCAAACTCAGCTTTGCTTCGGACATCCAGCAGGACGAAAGCCTCTCCGGCCGCCGATTTTCGCGCGAGCTCACTAGCCGAGATTAGCGGGACGTCTGGGTAGGTCTGTGCGATGGACTTGCTGACATTTCGCAGCGACTGAGAATGTGCTGTTGGAGCCAGGCAAGCAAACGCAACGACCATCAGGATGGCAATTCCAACTCGGAGGATGCCGGAGGTCTTCGGAAAACAAAACGTATGTTTTTCCGGAGAAGAAGACCAGCCGTACTGATACGGCGCCGCTGAAAGCCCTTTCCAAAGCGGCTGATCGAAGCTCGAGCACGCAGGACTAGCCATGCTTTCCGGCCGTCCAGCCTGCGTCACTCAGATGCGCTTCAGCAAAGGCGGTCGGCGATTCCTCTAAAGGGGTTGCAAGCGTATCGTTCCAGCGATTCAGAAAGCCAAACAGGGCAATTACGCCCACAATCTCGGCAACCTCGTCATCAGAATACCATCGGCGAACGGCTTCAAAATGTTCAGGCCCCGCCATGTTCGGCTGGCTTCCGGCTGCCTGAGCAAGAGACAGGGCAGCGCGTTCAGATTCGCTGAAAAGGGGGCTGGTTTCATATTCCCATACGGCAGCAATCTTTTCCTCTTGGGCACCGGCCCGCCGGGCATTATGAGCCGTATGAGCCTGGCAATACCGGCAGCCGGACGCCGCACTTGCAATATGAGCAACAAGTTGCCGCAATTGCGGCGGCAGGATCGCCGATGGACCGTTCAATGCCCCAGCCAGTGCGAGGAACCCCTGCATCAGGGCGGGTCGCCGCGCCATGATCTTCAGAGAGTTTGGGACAAAGCCCATCGCCGCCTCTGCCATGGTCAGCTGATCTGAAACCAAATCGAGCTGCTGGGCCGTTGCTTCCGGAAGATGAGGCATGATCTGGTTTTCCCGTACTGTTCAGTCAAATATTCAGACGCGCCTGGGTGTCGGTCAAATCATTTTCATGCGAGCGCCATCCAGGGCTTACTTTCGAGATCATCCAGATAATCGGGCATGCGGCGCCGGCCCCGGTTGCCTCAGGTAAAGATCACCGATTATTGTCTGGACCAAACTTTGCCGCGCATTCAGTAGTTTTTATTTGTGCCTTGAAAGCGGCTGAACATATGTCGGCAGAAGCCATTCTGAGTTTCGAACCGGCCATAAGGCTCGGTGCATTTCTCGGGGTCTTCGTCGTCATGGCCCTGTGGGAGTCCCTCGTTCCACAGAGGACACGCACTTTGCCGAGAAGCTTCAGATGGCTGAACAATCTTGGTTTGCTGGTCGTTGGAAATCTGGCGCTGCGCGCAGCCTTGCCACTGCTCGCTGTTGGAACAGCAGTGATCGCACACGACAAAGGCTGGGGATTGTTCAATGTTCTGGAAACGCCGCTTTGGGCCTCGACCGCCGCGAGTGTGATACTGCTTGATCTGGCGATTTACTTTCAGCACGTTGTCTTCCACAAAGTGCCTGCACTCTGGGTGCTCCACCGCGTCCACCATTCCGACACTAACCTCGATGTTTCAACCGCGCTCCGTTTCCACCCCTTCGAGATCATTCTGTCTCTGATAGTGAAGATGGCGATCATCATGCTCCTCGGTGCGCCGCCCCTTGGCGTCCTGATTTTCGAGATCCTCCTCAATGCAACAGCCATGTTCAACCATGCGAATGTAAAGCTTCCGCGCCCTGTTGATGCTATCCTGCGCGGAATAATCGTGACACCTGACATGCACGCAGTTCATCATTCCATCGAGCAACGAGAGTCGAATTCCAATTTCGGATTCAATCTTTCTGTCTGGGACAGGCTATTTGGCACTTACCTGGAAGCCCCGGCCAATGGCAATGCTGGATTGATCATCGGTCTTCGCGTCTTCCGAAGCGCCCGAGACAACCGGCTCGACCGCCTCCTCTTGCAGCCCTTTCGGCGACAACCGGAACAGGCAGAGAATTCAGCGCCGACGACTCCTCCTATCGCCTGACAGCAAGCTCTCGCAGAACAAGATCGACCCGGTCTATACCACTCCGGAACAGACCAACATGGCCGGCTTGCCTGGTCTAAATCGTGGTGCTCAGTCTTCCGCTTCGCGACCCGACTGGCAGAAAGACCCATGCACAAATTCAAAATCTTGCTGTTCGCTCTGTTCACGCTCTGTGGATGCAGCACGATCGGCCCCTATGAACTATCAGAATCGCGCCCTAGGACCAGCTTTCCATCCGGGTACGGTATAGTGTCAGGCGTATTCACAACACCTGAGCGCTGGAGATACTCCCGTGACGTGTTCCTTCGCAATACAGAAACGCGCGCCGAGTACCGCATCTCACAATCGTTCGCTTTCACCGCAGGAAACTACGTGTCGCCGGATCGCAAGGGCGTTGTTTTTGCGCTCGCCTTGCCCCCGGGTGAGTATGAGTTCTTCAACTATCAGATCTACAGCACGAACGCCATTTATGAGAATCGCTGGTTCTCGAAGGAGGATTTCTCCCTGGCATTCGAGGTCGAACCAGCGTCGGTCACATATATTGGCGATATTCGCTTTGTCCCCAATGTAGGAAAGAATGTCATTGGAATGACTGTCGCCGAAGGCGGCCATTTCATCATTGCAGATGAATCGGAAGCAGATCTTCCTCAATTGCGATCGACCTTCCCGGACATTGACTGGTCAGAAGCAAGGACCGGAACTCTGTTTGGCGCGACACTGCCACCGATGAGAGCCCCGTCGAAGGGACAATCTGGTATTGAAGTTTCTGAGCGTCCAAAGAGTACGTCCACACACTAGTATCTCATCAGATGCGGGATGATTTCACGAAACACTTGGAAATTGCGCCGGCCCCGCCGCGCGCATCAGTTGCGTTATTTGTCGGCGCTACGATTCTGGGAGCATTCGCGATCCCTGCGGTATACCTTCGCACTGCTCCCTTGCCTGCTGACACTGGAGCGCCCGAGTACTCAGGAGACGCGCTTCTGGAACTCTCGAGCATGAACGTGATCGAACAAAGAATCTATCCAATCAGCTGGAAACGCCTCGGTTTTGAAGGGTCGGAGCGCGGTACGGAGCGTACACTGATCGCTCCTTCCCTTGGCTGTCCATGGCCCTGCTTCTGCGCGTGAAATAAAGTTTCGAGGCAGAGAAGAAAAAGGAAATTCCACATGAATGCAGAAGACTACTCTGCGTCCGATGACGCACTGGATAAAGCTGGCGTATTGGCCAAGGTGCTAAGTACATCTGTCCCAATGCCGCTGCGAGAGCAAGACGCGGTCCTTCTTGAAGACGCGGAGCAATTCTCATTTGGTCCGCAGAACAGCAGACCCGCTTGGAGCTTCGGTACAGGCCCGGTCGTTCTTCTGGTTCATGGATATTCTGGCCGCGGAATTCAGATGGCACAGCTTGCCAGAACTATTTCCAGGCACGGATTTCAGGCTGTAATTTTCGATGCTGGCGGACATGGCAGCGCGCGCCAGGAAAAGATCGGATTTGACACATTCATCGAGGACACCGCAGCCATCGCGAGCCATATCGGAAAGCCCCTGTTTGCCATGATTGGGCATTCAGCCGGCGGTCTTGCGATGATGAGGGCGAGAGCGATCCACGGAATCCGGGCACAGCGTTATGCAGTAATC
>DNFL01000368.1:0-2026 GCA_003486945.1 Hyphomonas sp.
GGAACTTAATATCTGGCTGGTCTTTCAAAAGCTCGGCAGCGCCCAGGAACGTGCCAAGATCATGCGCCCGCCCGAGATTGCCGGAATATCCCACGACAAAGTCTTTGTCAGTGTATCCCCAGGCCGCGCGGAGCGGATTATCTTCGCGCGCGATCGGCCGGATTGCCTCGTCGTCGCAGAAATTCTGGATCTCCATGATGCGCGCTGGATCTACGCCGAAACCTTTGACGCGCTCTCCCATGCGCGGTCCGATGACAACGTTCAGGTCAGCCCGTCTCAGAGAATGATTGCGAATGCCAGCGAGCAGCTTTCCAACCGGACCCCGGGCGATGGTGAGGCCAAGTTCCGCTGCGGTCTCCGGAAATATGTCCTGCAGCCAGTTAACCCGCTTTGCCCCCTTAAGCCGCGCCGCAAACCCCAGCGGAACTGACAGGAGCGGCGGATCGGTCTTGATGATCACGATGTCGCCCTTTCGGGCAATCCTCAGCAGGCGGAAGAAAGATGAGGCATAGAACGACAAATAGTCGAACGCGCGCCCGATGAGGTTCGATCGTCCGAACCCGGTTGTTGCGACACGCAGGACGCGGACACCTTCGCGGTCTTCTTCCGGCACGTAGCTGGCAGCTGGATCATCATAACTGAGGCGCGAAGTGAGGATGGTGACATCCCAGTCCTTCGCAGCAAGGCCTTCCGCGACGTCGGTCAGCATCTGAGCTGTCGCGCTATGGTCCGGGGCATAGAACCGGTTGGCAAAGATCAGGCGGGGCTTAATGTCAGGTGTCATTTGCCAGCACGTCTCTTTTCGCGGCGCGCCGATTGAGCGCGAGGCGAAGCCGGTAGGCGAGAAGCGGGAACATGCCGGCGACAAGCCCGAGGATATTGGCGGCCATGTCCTCTGCAGAGATCTCCCTGCCGGTCAGGGATTGGGCGGCTTCCAGCCCGGCGCCAATGACAGCCAGGGTGAGCGCGATCCAGATGATGCGTACGCGCGGGAAGGCAGCTACAGCGAGCGGCCCTAGCAGAAAGAAGGCGAGGAAGTGCCCGAACTTGTCGTTGGGGTTGTTGGCAAACACGCCCAGGTCCGTTCCCGGAGGGGCCAGCGCAAGGGCTGCGAACAGGCCCAGCGCAGAAACGAAGCAAAGAGCAAAAAGTGCCTGAAAAATGCGGATCAAGTTCAATTCGCTCTGGCTTGCTGCAGGTGCTCCCTGTATCCAACAGAAGAGACAGGGCGGCAACCTCCGGATGCCTGTGCCTGAGGGGAAATCAGCTTGCGTGATCAACGGGCGAGCAGGTCGCAGGAGTATCCATGACGAAACCTAAAACAGCGCTGATCACGGGCGTTACCGGCCAGGACGGCGCCTATCTTGCGCGCCTCCTCCTGGCCAAGGGCTATCAGGTGCACGGCGTCAAACGCCGCTCATCGAGCTTCAATACTGGCAGGATTGAAGACATCTACGAGGATCCGCATGTCGAGAACCAGCGCTTTCGTTTGCACTATGGCGACATGACGGATGCCACCAACCTCATCCGCATCGTGCAGGAAACGCAGCCGGACGAGATTTACAATCTTGCAGCCCAGAGCCATGTGCAGGTGAGCTTCGATACCCCGGAATATACCGCCAATGCGGATGCGGTCGGCGCGCTGCGTCTGCTCGAGGCGATCCGGATCCTCGGCATGGAGAAGACCTGCCGGTTCTACCAGGCCTCGACGTCTGAGCTCTACGGCCTCGTCCAGGAGGTCCCGCAGTCGGAGACGACGCCCTTCTATCCGCGCTCGCCGTACGCGGCGGCCAAGCTCTATGCCTACTGGATTGTTGTGAACTACCGCGAAGCCTATGGCATGCACGCCTCAAACGGCATCCTTTTCAATCATGAAAGTCCGCTTCGCGGCGAGACCTTCGTGACCCGGAAGATCACGCGCGCTGCAGCTGCGATCAAGCTGGGGCGCCAGGACAAGCTCTATCTCGGCAATCTCGATGCGCAGCGCGACTGGGGCCATGCACGCGAATATGTCGAAGGCATGTGG
>DNFL01000368.1:2288-2532 GCA_003486945.1 Hyphomonas sp.
GCAGGATGTAGCGGATGACTATGTCCTCGCCACCGGTGAGACAACGCATGTGCGCACCTTCGTCGAGTGGGCGTTCGAAGACGCCGGCATCCATCTCGACTGGAAAGGAACAGGTGTCGACGAAAAAGGATACTGCCGCAAGACCGGCAAATGCCTCGTCGAAGTCGACCCGCGATATTTCCGTCCGACAGAAGTCGATCTCCTTCTCGGCAATCCGGCAAAGGCGCGCGAGAAGCTCGGCTGG
>DNFL01000368.1:2747-3132 GCA_003486945.1 Hyphomonas sp.
AGGCGCGCGAGAAGCTCGGCTGGATACACAAGACACCGGTGCGCGAGCTTGCCCGCGAGATGGTGCGCGAAGACATCCAGATGATGCAGACCTCGCCGATCATGAAGGATGCCTGAGATGTACGACCTCGCCGGAAAGCGGATCTATATCGCCGGTCATCGCGGGATGGTTGGCAGCGCTGTGGTCCGGCGACTGGAGCGGGAAGGCTGCGACGTGATCACCGCTGATCGCAGCCGCGTTGACCTGCTGCGTCAGTGCGAGGTCGAACGGTTCATGCTGGCGGAACGTCCGGACGCAGTGGTCATGGCAGCAGCAAAAGTCGGCGGCATCCTCGCCAACGACACCTATCCGGCAGACTTTCTCTATCAGAACCTGATGATCGAGG
>DNFL01000355.1 GCA_003486945.1 Hyphomonas sp.
GATCCTCGCCCTGAACCTGTCGTCTGCCTTCCATACGACACGTCTGGCCCTGCCTTACATGAAATCGAAGAAATGGGGCCGCATCCTCAACATGGGCTCGGCCCATGCAAGGGTCGCTTCGCCCTTCAAGTCCGCCTATGTCGCCGCCAAGCATGGCCTCTCGGGCCTGACCAAGACGACCGCGCTGGAAGGCGCCATCCACGGCGTGCGCTGCAACCTCATCTGCCCGGGCTATGTTTTCACCCCGCTCGTGGAAGGCCAGATCGCCGACACCGCGAAGGCGCGCAGCATGACCGAGGAACAGGTGAAGAATGACGTGCTCCTCGCCGCCCAGCCAACGAAAGAGTTCGTAACGGTGGAGCAGATCGCCGGTTTTGCTGCCTTCCTGTGCAGCCCGGCCGCCGATTCCATCAACGGCGCCGAGCTTCCCATCGATGGCGGCTGGACCGCTCAGTGATTCGTGAATTGACCCGGCCCGCGCTGGCGGGCATTTTCCCCGAAGTATGCTGAAACGCACCCTCTTCCTCTGCCTTGGCCTCTGGCTCATCGCCGCCAGCGGACTGGCTGCGCATGCAGGGCCGTGCGGTATGCGCGAGGCCGCAGCCGCTGAAGCTGCAGCCCCCGCAGACGCTCATGCACATTGCGACATGTTGGCTCCGTCCACGGACAAAGCGGCTCCCACAATGCCGGACTCGCCGGACAAGGATGCCAATTGCTGCTGCCCGGCCGTTCTCGCGGCTGTGCCCGCCGCCGAAGTGCCGGAAACCGCCGCGCCGAGCTTCGCCCTGGTGGCTGAGATGCCATCCGACATCCGCGCGCCGTCGCGCACCCTGATTCCCGAGCCGCCACCCCCGAAGGCCTGATCCGTTCATCATTCTACGGATCAACTTCGACTGAGGAGTGGCTTATGCCCACCCGTTACCTTGTTGCAGGGCTCGCCCTCGCAGCGTTCGCGGCGCCTGCCAGCGCCCGCCCCGTCTCCTATCCCGGAGGCTGGACCCTCATGCAGGACAACAATGCGATGTACTCATCGCTGCACGTCCATTATTCGCCCACGGCGTCCGATTCGATTGGCCTCTATCTGGAGAACAATCAGGACATGGATGTCCGCTTCACGGGGCTTCAATACAACCGTCTCGTGAAGCGCTGGAACGCGCCGCAGAGCCAGGGAAATCTCTACCTGAAACTCGGCGCCGGATTGGCAGATCCGTTCGGCGACCGGGACGCAGAGGTGGGCGGCTTTGCCGGCCTCTCCGCCGACTGGGAAACCCGGCGCGTGTTCTTCTCCTATGATGTGCGCGGCCGCGACTTCGCCGGAGACCAGACCGTCAGCCATGCCGCCCGCGCGGGCCTTGCGCCCTACCTTGCCGAAGAAGGCGCCCTGCACACATGGATGATGGTGCAGGTCGAAAATACTCCGGAGGCGGATGAGCCGGTCACGGTGACGCCGCTGCTGCGTTTCTTCAAAGGCCCCCTGCTCTTCGAAGCCGGTTACACGATTGAGGAGGAAGAATTCCTGCTCAACTGGACCTGGCGCTTCTGATACACTCTTCCAAAGGACTTCTCACATGACTACCCTGAAAACCCTGACCCTCGCCGCCTTCATGGCACTCTCACCGGTGATCTCTTTGTCATCCATCAACAATGCCCACGCAGCCGAACCCGCCCCCGGCGAAATCATCATGCTCAACGTCAACGGCCTCGTCTGCGACTTCTGCGCCGAATCCGTCCGCAAGATTTTCGGCAAGGAAGAGGCGGTGCAGAAGGTGCATGTCGACCTCGCCAATGGCAAGGTGCGCGTTGATCTCAAGCCGGGCAAATCGATGGACGACGCTGCGCTGGAAAAGCTGATCCGCAAATCCGGATACGCGCTTGTGTCGATTGACCGGAATGTCGCGAAATGATGGGCACGGATGAAATCCGCCCGCCCAGCACATTGCCGGCATTCCTGACGCTTTTCACCTCGACCGGCACGCTGATTTGCTGCGCTTTGCCCGCGCTGCTGGTCAGCCTCGGCGCCGGCGCGGTGATGGCGGGGCTGATCGAGGCTGTGCCGCAGATCGTCTGGCTCGGAAAGCACAAGGCCGCCGTGTTCGGCATTGCCGGCGCGCTGCTGCTGGTCTCCGGCATCTGGCAATGGCATGCTCGCAGCCTCCCCTGCCCGGCAGACAAGGCACAGGCGGATGCCTGCGCGCGGGCGAGAAAAATCAGCTGGATCGTCTGGGGACTGAGCGTCGTGCTTTACGCGGTCGGCTTCTTCTTCGCCTTCCTCGCGGCCCGACTCTTCTACTGATTGCGATGGCGGCGGAGGCTTACTCCGCCGCCTTCATGATCGCTTCCATGCGCCGGATCCAGACCAACCAGGCCTTGCGGCCCTTGTCTGTCAGGTGCACGCGCGTCTGCGGCTTCTTGCCGACGAAGAGTTTTTCCTGGCGAACATAGCCGGCCTCTTCCAGCTTCTTCAGATGGGTCGAGAGATTGCCGTCAGTCGCGCCAACCTTTTCGCGCAGTTCGCCGAACACCGCCGGGCTGACCGCCGAGAGGTACGCCATCACACCCAGCCTCAGGCGGCCATGGATGACATCGTCGATGTCGTTGTGATCGAAAGGATTGTCTTCGCTCATGGTGCTCACACCTTCCGGGCTCAGACGGTTTCAGCCGGCTCGGCCCGCATCATCATCAAGCCCGGAACACAGACCGCCGCAAAGGCTGAAGCCGAACCGACCAGCCAGATATATTCCGTACCCGTCAGGAACACAGCCGCCAGCACGCCGGCGAAGGCCGCGATGCCGGCAAACTTCAGAGCCGTCTGGCCGGAGATCGCGCCGGTGACAAACTGGCCGATGCCATAGATGCCGAGCACCATCGGCACCGACCAGTAGAACCCCTCGATGCCATCCCCGGTCATCGCGAGGCGCGCGATCAGGCCGGCGAAATAGACGAACATGAACAGGCCGGCAGTCATCCACAGCATCGCTTGCACGCGGTTGCCCGCCGACGCCCTGCCCGGCTTTTCGCGCTGTCCCTTCACCAGGAGGAATTGCCCGATACCACCAACCACACCAAAGATTGCCCAGACGACCCAGTACGCGGACGGCTCCAGGCCAAACAGGCCCTGTGAGACAGCGAAGTGGGCTGCATAGGCCAGACTGACCAGGCCGCCCCACATCGCCAAAAACGGTCCGCCGAGCAGGGGTGCGTTCTCACCGGCTTCGGCCAGGTCGCGAAGATAGGCGAGGTCGCTTGAGAGGGAATCAGCGCGGGTCATATTCAGCTCCTTAAAGAACTTTGAAATGCAAAGTATGTGAGGGTCGCCAACTTGTCAATCGGGGCCGCAACCCGTTGCCAGACGTGAGAATCCCTGAAATACAACTTCTGTGTGTATTTCAGGAGGCCGGTGTGTCTGAGTTGAAATCCGGGACGGAAGCTGCGCCGCTACCCAATGGCTTCGAGCTGACCGAACTCAACCCGGAATTCCTGCGCGACCCGCACCCGGTGCTCGACCGGCTGCGGGCCGAAGCGCCGCGCCATATCCACCGCCACGCGCATTTCCCGGACGCGCCCACGGGGCTCTATCTCACGCGGATGGAAGATGTCCGCGCCATCCTGTCGGACGCCGCCTATCAGCGAGACCCGCGCTCCACTCCGCCCGGCTCCCTTGCCCGCGCCTTCGCGCCCGCTGCCGTGATGATCGACGGCCCGCACGGCAACCTGCTCTACCTTGACGGCGCCCA
>DNFL01000294.1:0-197 GCA_003486945.1 Hyphomonas sp.
GCTGCTTCCCCGGCCCGCCCGCCGCCGGCCCCGCCAGTCCCGCCGCGCCACGCGCTGATCCTTTCCGATTGCCGCCCCGGACTCCAACGGGGGCGGCATGCCTGATCGCCGAGCCTGCGCGGAAATCCCCTCCCATCCCGCGCCGCCGCGATCCCCTCGCCGCCCATCCCTCCTCCCGGGATGCGGCGGGGGGGGGG
>DNFL01000294.1:452-1679 GCA_003486945.1 Hyphomonas sp.
GGGCGGCGGGGAGGGTCTACCCCGCCTTCCGGAACACGAGGCTGGACCAGCCGTCGCGCCTGATGCGCTTCTGGAACAGCATGCCGTGGCCTTCGAAAGCCGCGCGAACCGGGCCAGCCTGATGGTGAAGAAGGCCTGACAGGATGATCACCGCACCGGGCGCCGACAAGCGCTGGATTTCCGGCGCAAGGCCGATCAGCGGCTTCATCAGGATGTTCGCGAACACCGTGTCATAAGGCCCGAGCCGACGCATGTTCGGTGTGTTCGCGCCGCGCACATGGTGAACGAAAAACCGGCTTACCTTGTTCTTGCGGGCGTTGTCCCGTGCCACGAAAACCGAATCCCGGTCGATGTCGCTTCCCGTGGCAAGTGTCGCGCCTGCTTTCAGGGCCGCAATCGCCAGCACGCCCGATCCGGTGCCGAGGTCCAGTACGCGGCCAATCTTGCGATGCCGCTTCGCTTCCGCCAGCGCCAGAAGGCAGCCCAGCGTCGTGCCATGATGCCCCGTCCCGAAAGCCGGCCCCGCCTCAATCAGCACCGCCGTCTTACCCGGCGAGGTCGCCGCCAGCGCATGGCTGCCCACCACCACGAACGGCCCGGCATTCACCGGCGGCAGGCCTTCCAGCGACAGCGTTACCCAGTCGCGCTCGACAATCTCCTCGATCCGCGCGGTCAGTTCCGGCGCGGTTTCCTGGATGATCACAACGCACTCTTCGGCCTCTTCCCGGGTCTCGGCAAAGGCATCGAGCCGCCACGCGCCGCGCGCATCCTCCTTCGCGTCGACAGCCCCTGCCGGCGACGGATCCGCCCAGGCGAGCGCATCCCACGCAATCTCAATCGGCCCGCGCGGGCCCTTAGCCGTGATCTGGTACATGGCCGTGCCGTTAGCCCGCAAATGCGGCCCACGCAATCCAGGCAGATGAGGCCGCAGCGAAAGCGCCGAGCAGGCGGGCGGTCCAGCGCAGGTTTGTGTTCGTGATCGACCCCGAGAACCGGATCAGGGCGAGCGCGCAGAGGGCGTAGATCAGGAGCGTCAGGTAGACGGTGAAATCGGCAATCGTGCTGAACTGTTTCACGAGGTCCGGCGTCAGGGTCAGCAGGGCGACGAGGCTCATCAATAGGCCCATAACGATCAGGTCGCGCACCGGCGCAGCGTCTGATGCGGTGCTGGACAGCACCTTCGGCAGGAAGCCCTGCCGCCCGCCCGCCTGCCCTGTTTCTCCGGCG
>DNFL01000294.1:1918-2112 GCA_003486945.1 Hyphomonas sp.
CCCGCCTGCCCTGTTTCTCCGGCGACGAGGATCCAGCTGGCCGTGCAGCCAAAGGTGCGCGCGAAGGCGGCGATGGCGACGAGAATGCCGGCGACAGGCCCTGCGACCGAGCCGATCACATCAGCGAACGGCGCGGCGGATTTCGCCAGCGTCTCCGCCGGCACGAGGCCGAACAGCGCTGTCGTCGCCAGCGC
>DNFL01000294.1:2321-2935 GCA_003486945.1 Hyphomonas sp.
GAACAGCGCTGTCGTCGCCAGCGCATAGATCACCGCCGCAATCGCCACGCCGCCGGCCGCCGCGATGGCGATGTTGCGTTTCGGATG
Organism: Hyphomonas sp.; assembly: GCA_003486945.1. GTDB lineage: Bacteria > Pseudomonadota > Alphaproteobacteria > Caulobacterales > Hyphomonadaceae > Hyphomonas. The sequence continues at coordinate 2,409 of DNFL01000294.1, forward strand.
GCGCACGCGTCCGGCAATCGCATTCGCGCTTTCAAGGCCGAGGAAGGCCCAGAAGATGGAGATCAACGTCGGCGGCAGCGCTGCACTCAGCGGCGCACCCGTGACATTCCATGAGGCGGCAAACACATCCGCATTGAAGTTTGCAAAGCCGATCAGGATTGCCGCCGCAATCGGCAACAGGCCCAGCAGCAAGGTGGCCGAGGACATGCGCCCGACAAAGTGCGGCCCGAGAAAGGCGCAGCCGACGAGCGACCAGAGCACCGCGAGGATTGCAATCAGGCGCGCGCCCGGCTCAAGCGTCACACCGAAGATCGCCGCGCCATAGCCGACAGAGACCAGCGCAATGCCGACGATGCCGATGAAACAGGTAGCCCAATAGGCCGCCCAGGCGATGAAGCTGAGAGAAGGGTGAAAGGCCGTACCCGGATATTCCGTCAGCGTTTCGGTTCCCTCGCGCATCGCGCCGAGGAAGGCGAAGACGAGCGCCAGTGCAATCGCAATCACCGCCGCGACGCCCCACGCGATCG
>DNFL01000294.1:3172-5861 GCA_003486945.1 Hyphomonas sp.
CCCCACGCGATCAGGCTGGCCGAGCCGACAGAGGCGAGCACAGCGGGCAGCATGAAAACACCCGAGCCAATCATGTTTCCGGCGACAATCGCCATGGCGAGAACGGGGCCGATCTGGCGCGCCTCGCCGCTCAAGCAGGATAGCCCGCATCGCGTTTGAGCCGCGCCTGAAACCAGGCCAGCGCGCCCTCATGCCGGGGCGAAAGCGGCCCGGGGCGGTAGACGCCGCCCGTGATATTGCGGTGCACGGTTTCACACATGCGCAGGTCTTCGTCAGTCACCGCGTCGGAGAGTTTCAGCATTCCGGCGAGTTCGTCCGTACGCTGCGGATCGAAGAAATAAAGGTAATCGAGCTGCGTCTCTGCTGGGCCAACTGGCGAGATACGCTCCATCATCACGCCGTGCTCATACACATTGATGCCGAGCCACGGCCAGGCCCATGCCCAGTAACCGGCATAGACATTGTCAGACTTGCGTGACGGTGCGCGGTGCACCGCTATGTCGCCTTCCATGTGCACAGTATAGTTCGCGGAGTCGATCTCTGCATCGAGTCCGGGATGGATCAGCGGCACATGATAGCCTTCGAGATAATTCTCGACATACACTTTCCAGTCGCAGCGAATGGTGTGCGCGCGGCGCAGGGCGAACGGGTGCACGGCGTCGTCCGTCCACGATGCATCAACCGGGCGCATAATCTCGCGGATCGCCGGCGCCTCGCCTGAAAGCGTGACGAACAGGAAGCCGCGCCATGTCTCCAGCCGCACGGGCGAGAGGCCATGCTCGCGCGGATCAAACCCTTCCGCCGCGCCGAAGTCGCGCGCCGATTGCAGCCGGCCTTCCAGCGTGAACCGCCAGCCATGATAGCGGCAGGTGATCGCGCCCTCGCAATGCCCCTGCGCCTCCTCCGCCAGCGGCCCGGCGCGGTGGGGGCAGACATTGTGGAAGGCGCGCACGGCGCTGTCTTTGCCCCGCACGGCGAGGATGGACCAGCCGGCGAGGTCATCGGTGAGAAAGTCGCCCGGCTTTGCCAGCATGTTTTCATGCCCGATTAGACGCCAGGCCTTCGAGAAGATGTTGGCACGCTCCAGCGCGAATACGTCTGATCGTCCGTAGAGGGACGGGTCCAGCGCCCGCTGCAGGCCGGTGGCGGAACCGTCTGCCATCAGGGCTCCATCCCTTCGACAATCATCAGGCGCGAGACGGAATTGTCCGTTCTCAGCCGAACAATTTCGGCATACTCTGGCGACTCGAGAAATGCCTTGGCCGCCTCAAAGCTAGGATACTCGAGAATCACGACCCGTCCTGCTGGCGGCGCGCCTTCGCGCGCCTCGGTCTTGCCGCCACGCACGAGGTAACGTCCACCCGCCGCTGCCACCATCGGCGCAACCGCAGCCCTGTAGCCTTCATAGGCTTCCGGATTGGTCACCTCGATTTCGACGAATACATACCCTTTCGGCGCAGCGGCCACTTCCGCGGCAGTCACGGGCGCACTTGCGCAGGCTCCCGCCACCACCATTGCCGCCAACGCGGACAGAACTGCCTTCACATCGTGATCCTCCCCCGCTGCAACAGGCCCCATTCCAGAGCCGCAGGCAAGCCCGGCCCGGATTTTTGGGGCCAGCCCCTTTAAATCCGGGCCGGAGGGGGTTATTTGTTTATCGATAAACGGCAAAGGAGCCCTGGAGAGACCGAGATGTACACGACCGAAGACATGATCCTGATCGAGAGCCGCGTCGCCAACGAGAAGAAGAGCGCCGGCGCCGCCTATCTGCTCTGGTTCTTCCTTGGCTGGATCTCGGCGCACCGGTTCTATCTCGGCAAGCCGGTGACGGCGATCCTGCAGATCCTATCCTATTTCATCCTGGTCGGTTTCGTCTGGTGGCTGCTGGACCTCTTCCTCATCCCCTCGATCATCAACGATAAGATGGACGAGACCCGCCACCGCGCCTCGATGGATGTCCGCTACGGCCGCCAGCCGCGCTACGCGTAAGCCGCAACGCCAGTCATCCCGGACGGCCAAAGGTCGATCCGGGACGACGGGATACTGGCTTGACTCGTTATTTTTCTTTTTGTAGAAATATTTCCAAAAACAGAAAGGAAATCGCCGTGTCCGAATTTGACCGCCCCAAAGGTGTCGCCAGCGCCCTCTGCTATGTCGATCCCAACGCAGCCTTCCGATGGCTTGAAGAAGCCTTCGACTTCGAGCCCTACATGGTCCTGCTCGACGAGAATGACAAAATCGCCCATTCGGAAATGTCCTTCGGCACCGGCTTCATCATGGTCGGCAGCGAATGGTCCGAGAACCACAAGAGCCCGAAAAATCTTGGCAACAAGAATACGCAGACCGTTCACGTTCAGCTTGGCAAGAGTGAGGACATCGACGCGCACTGCGAGCGCGCACGCAAGGCCGGCGCCGAAATCCTGCAGGAGCCGGACACGCAGTTCTACGGCGACCGCACCTACCGCGCGCGCGACCCCGAAGGCCATATCTGGACCTTCGGGGTCACCGTTTTGGACTTGACAGCTGCCGAATGGGACAAGGCCTCCGGCGGAACACTCCGTACACAGACACGCCTGTGACGCGCGCGCGCCCGAAGCTCGACTCCACGCTTGCCGCCCTCGCTGACCCTGACCGGCGCCGGGCGGTGGAGCTGCTTGGCAAGCGTCCGCACAGTGCGGGCGAGCTTGCC
>DNFL01000267.1 GCA_003486945.1 Hyphomonas sp.
GGGTCACTTGACGCCAAGGAAACGAAACGCCTCCGCCAGCTCCACCAGCGTCGCGCCGCGGTCTTTCATGCTCGGAAGCGCCTTCAAGATTCGCTCGGCTGCCTCCGCTGAGAACAATCCGACCGCCTCAAGGAACGGCGTCAGCAATTTGAACAACCGCTCCGTCTCGCACTCCCGGATGAAATGCGCATTCACCGTGCCCAGTTTCTCGAGGTCCAGCCGCGCCGGCGACTTGTTGATCCCGCCGAGATCGAACAGGCGGACTGCCTCTTCCTCGGTGAAAATCTCCTGGTCGCCATGGCTCCAGCCAAGGCGCAGAAGGTACGCCTTCAGGCCTTCCGGCAAATAGCCAAGGTCGCGGTACACCGTCGTGGACAGAGCCCCGTGCCGCTTCGACAGCTTCGCCCCATCATTCCCGTGGATCATCGGCAGGTGCGAGAAGTGCGGAATGTCCCAGCCCATCGCCGTATAGATCGGAATCTGCCGGAACGTGTTGCGTAGGTGGTCGTCGCCGCGGATCACATGCGTCACGGCCATGTCGTGATCATCCACAACGACCGCGAGCATGTAAGTCGGCGTCCCGTCCGCCCGCAGCAGCACCAGATCATCAATCTCGGACGACTGGATCGTCACCGCGCCCTGAACACCGTCCTCAACCGTCTGTTCGCCGCCATCCGGCGCTCGAAGGCGCACAGTGTGAGGTGTGTCAGCCGCCGGCGGCGCGCCGCCATCACGCCACGGAGACCTGAACGGCGCCAGCAGCGCGCTCGCCTCGGCGAGCAAGGCTGACTTTTCATTCTCGGAGATGTTCTCGGCCCGAGCGGCCAAGCGTTTCTCCTCGCCAAGGTCACGCCGCGCCTGAAGCTCTTCCGGGGTCACATAGCAACGAAACGCGGTTCCCCGCGCTACCATCTCGTGCGCCACTTCCGCATGCCGCCCGGCGCGCGAAAACTGCATCACCGGCGGATCGTCCGGCGTCAGCTGGAGCCACTCCATCGCATCCAGGATCGCCGCGGTCGCTTCCGGCGTGGAGCGCTCCCGGTCTGTGTCCTCGATGCGCAGCAGGAACTTACCGCCGTGCTTTTTCGCGAAAAGGTAGTTGAAAAGTGCCGTACGAGCGCCTCCGATGTGGAGCATCCCTGTGGGGGAAGGGGCAAACCGCGTAACGACGCGCATGGCGTGGGCACTCTCCGGAAAAAAGGGCGCTAGCCCGGCTGTCGGGGTGCAGAAACACGAAGGTGGGGGCAAGTGCAAGGGGCTGGGCTGGTGATCCGGGCAGTGCGCTGCGGTCTGGACAGCAACCTCAGTCGTACTTGCGCACTAGCGACACAAGCCGGCCTTGAACCTCAACCCGGTCTGGTCCGAAAATGCGCGTCTCATAGGCCGGGTTCGCCGCCTCAAGCGCCACAGACGCGCCCTTCCGGCGCAGGCGCTTCAGGGTGGCTTCCTCGCCGTCGATCAGCGCAACGACAATATCGCCTGTCTGCGCACTGTTCGTGCGCTTAAGGATGACGATATCGCCGTTCAGGATGCCGGCGTTCATCATCGAGTCGCCTTGAACTTCGAGCGCGAAATACTCGCCGCCATCGATCGCCTCAGTCGGCGCAGGTACATGTCCATTGTCCTGCTGGATAGCGGAAATCGGCGAACCCGCCGCAATCCGACCCACCAGCGGCACCATGCCCGGCCGGTAGGCCTCAGCAGACTGGTTCGCCACGAGTGCCGGTTTGAAGCCCCGCCGCTGGCGCGACATCGGGGAGGGGGCCGCCGAGTCCGGCAGTTTAAGGANTTCCAGCGCCCGGGCCCGGTTGGCCAGGCGGCGGATGAAGCCCCGCTCCTCCAGCGCCGTGATCAGCCGGTGAATACCGGACTTCGACGCAAGGTCTAGCGCTTCCTTCATCTCGTCAAACGAAGGCGACACGCCAGTCTCCCGGATGCGGTCGTTGATGAAGAGGAGCAGTTCTTTCTGCTTGCTGGTCAACATATGGGGTTACCCCTTGTGATTCTGTGTTCACAAGTGTTCTACGTGTGTTCACGTTTCGGGTCAAGTCACAGGCGCGCGCCACCGGTTCCGGAAAACTTAATGCGCCGTGCGTAGTTTTGTAACGAACTCCGTTCGTCCCTCGCGTTTCATCAGGCTCTCGCCAATCAGGAAGCGCCGTACACCGAATGCCCGCAGACGGACGATATGCGCCGGTTCGGAAATCCCGCTCTCGGAAATGAAGTGCCGGTCCGGCGGCGTCTGCGGCGCCAGCTGCTCGCTGATACCAAGGTCTGTCACCATCCGCTTCAGGTCGCGGTTGTTCACGCCAATCAGCGGGGAGGGCAGTTTCAACGCCCGCTCCAGCTCCGCCGCATCATGCGTTTCCACCAGCACATCCATGCCCAGCGCCTGTGCTGTCTGTGTCAGGTCCGCCGCACATGCATCATCCACCGCGCTCAGGATCACCAGGATACAGTCCGCGCCAAACGCTCGCGACTCGATGATCTGCATCGGATCAATCATGAAATCCTTGCGCAGCATCGGCAGCTTCACAGCGCTCCGGATGCGGACAAAATCCTCCAGCGTCCCGCCAAAACTTGGCAGGTCTGTCAGCACCGACAGGCACGCCGCGCCGCCCGCCTCATACTCCCGCGCAATCGCCGCGCCGTCCGCGCCCGGCAGAATCTCGCCCGCGCTCGGAGACTTGCGCTTGATCTCGCAGATCAGCGCATTCTCATCCATCGCGGTCACCGCACTCATCGCCGCTGCAAACCCGCGCACAGGCGGTTCGGCTTTCGCCCGCGCCAGCAGAGCCTCAACCGAATGCGCCTGCTTTAGGGCGCGCACCTCATCCGCCTTGTACGCAACGATACGGTCCAGCGCGTTCATCCGAGGGAAGCCTGCCGCAGTTTCCGAAGCGTCGCCCGCGCAGCGCCGGAATCGATCGCCGCCGCCGCCATCTCAGCGCCGGTCTTCAGGTCGTTCGCCTTGCCGAGCACATGGAGCCCTGCACTCGCATTCAGCAGCACCATATCCCGGAACGGCCCGGCATGCCCGTCAAACAGGTCAAGGATCGCCTGTGCATTGCCATTCACATCTGTGCCCTCAAGCGTCGAGAGCGGATGCGACCGCAAACCTGCCGCAGACGGATCAACGGAGAACTCCCGCACACCGCCCGGCGTCACTTCACACACACGCGTCTCGCCGGAAATCGAAATCTCGTCGATCCCGTCCACCCCATGCACAACCCAGGACCGTGTCGTGCCAAGGTCCTTCAGCGCCTCCGCCATCGGACGCACCCATTCCGGCGCAAACACGCCCAGCACCTGATGCTGCGCGCCCGCCGGATTGGTCAGCGGCCCGAGCAGGTTGAAAATCGTCCGTACACCCAGCTTCTGCCGGATCGGCGCCACATGCTTCATCGCGCCATGATGGATGCGCGCAAACATGAAGCCAACGCCGGCTTCGGCAATACACGCCTGCAATGTGCGTTCATCAATCTCGATCTGCACGCCGAGCGCTTCCAGCACATCAGCCGATCCCGTCTTGGGCGGAATGGAGCGGTTGCCATGCTTCGCCACGCGACCGCCCGCCGCCGCAATCACCAGCGCCGAAGCCGTCGACGTATTCAAGCTCTTCCACGTCAGCCCGCCGGTGCCGCACGTATCCAGCAGCGGTCCGTCAATCGACACCTTGCGCGCATGCCGCCGCATGATCTTCGCGCCCGCCACCAGTTCGCCCGCCGTCTCGCCGCGCACAGCGAGGCCCATCAGGAAGGCGCCGGTCTCCTCAGGCGACGCCGCGCCCGTCAGCAGCGCATCAAATGCACCCTCCAGCAGCGCCGCGTCCAGCGGCTCGCCGCGAGCTATCGCCTTCAGCGAAACGGAAAGCGGCCCCTCGCTCATCGCGCCACCTGCTTCAGGAAATTGCGCAAAAGCGCATGCCCATGCTCGGTCAGGATGCTCTCAGGGTGAAACTGAACACCGTAAACCGGCCGCGTCCGGTGATGCAGCGCCATGATCTCGCCGTCCTCCGTATACGCATCCGCCACCAAACCCTCTGGCAACGTCTCGGGTTTCACGGCCAGCGAGTGATAGCGCACGACGTTATATGTGTCAGGCAGCCCCTCAAACAGCGGCCCGCCCGAATGCGTGATTTGCGAAATCTTCCCGTGGCGGATCTCCCGCGCCGTCACGACATTCCCGCCAAAAGCCTGTCCGATCGCCTGATGCCCAAGGCACACGCCAAGGATCGGCAAATCCTCCGGCGCCCGCGTAATCAGCTCCAGGCAAATGCCCGCCTCGTTCGGCGTACACGGCCCCGGCGACAGCAGCACAGCCTCCGGCTTCAACGCCAATGCTTCGTCCACGGACAGTTCGTCATTGCGCACAACGTGCGTCCGCGCGCCCAGTTCCTCGAGATAATGCACGAGGTTCCAGGTGAAGCTGTCATAATTGTCGACGACGAGGATCATTGGTCGAACTCATAACTCGCGGAAAGCTCCGCCGCCCGCCGCAGCGCGCCGGATTTGTGCACAGTCTCGTCAAACTCATACTGCGCCACGGAATCGAGCACGACCCCGCCGCCCGCCTGAATGTGCAAATGCCCATCCTTTATCACCGCCGTGCGCAGCGCAATGCAGGTATCAAGGTCGCCGTTCCAGCCAAAATAGCCGACCGCGCCGCCATAAATTCCGCGACGCGAAGTTTCCACTTCATCGATGATCTGCATCGCGCGGATCTTCGGCGCCCCTGAAACCGTTCCTGCTGGAAAGCCGGCCAGCAAGGCGTCCACCGCATCCAGCCCCTCGCGCAGGTCGCCTTCCACATGGCTGACTATATGCATCACATGGCTGTAGCGCTCGA
>DNFL01000096.1:0-269 GCA_003486945.1 Hyphomonas sp.
CCTCGGTCATTGAAATCTCTGCTGTGTAATGGCTGGCGAACGTGGTGTGCAGTTCGTCCACCACGCGCTGGCGCATGCGGTTGCGCACTTCCGGGCCGACCTTCTGCAGGAACGGGGTGAGCAGGTAGCCGCCCAGGTTCCAGGCAAAACCGACGCCGGGGGGCACCAGCGTTTGTGACATGTCGAGCCGGCCGTAGATGTAGACCTGCGTTTCCTGGCCCGAACCGTAGCGGCTGAACTCTTTCATGTTGCGGCTCCCCCCCCCCCCC
>DNFL01000096.1:489-3454 GCA_003486945.1 Hyphomonas sp.
TCCCATCGCCACGAGCAGCTGCCCGGCCAACGGCCCGCCGCCGATGGCATCAAAACCAAGCGTCGTCTTTGTCTCGGCGAGCGCGGTGATCAGCTCTTCCATGAAGTTCGGAGAGGTCGAGTCGACAATGTATTTCGCGCCGATGCCTTTCAGGATGTCGGCCTGCTCCTTCTTGCGCACGATATTGACCAGCGGGACATTGTCCTTCTGGCAGATTTTCACGAGCATCTGGCCGAGGTTTGAGGCGGCCGCGGTGTGCACGATGCCGGTGCGGCCCTGCATCTTCATCGTCTCGACAAAGGAGAGCGCCGTCAGCGGGTTGACGAAGCAGGAGGCGCCCGCCTCCGGCGAAGTACCATCCGGCAGCGGCAGGACCTGCGCGACGTGCAGCAGGCGGTATTGCGAATACATCTCCCCGCCGAGCCCGGCGACGACCTTGCCGAGCAGGGCCTGCGCGGCAGGTGAAGAGCCGGCCTTCACGACCGTGCCTGCGCCTTCATTCCCGATGGGCATCGACTGGTTCAGGCGCGCGGCCATCGCGCGCAGTGCGGGCGGTGGCACATGCGCAGTGACGACCGGACGGTCCTTCGTACCGGAGGCTTTGGCTGTGGAGATGTCAGCGCCGCCGACCAGCAGGCCGAGGTCTGACGGGTTGATCGGCGTCGCCTCGACCCGGATCAGCACCTCATCGGGACCGGGCTCCGGCACAGCCACTTCGGCGAGCGACAGTTCCAGCTCCCCGGTGTCTTTTACCAGCGTGCGCATCTGCAGCGCCGTTTTCGGAACGGTGTTGGACATGGTGTTTCTCCCTGTGGCGGGCTTCAGCGCCCTTGTCAGATCGCTTCGTCGGCGAAGTCTTCGTAATCGATCAGGATTTCTTCGCCGGGCGCAATATCTGTTGCGGCAGTGAGGATGACTTCCGCCGCGTCACCATCGACATCGAACACGGCGTTTGGCTGGCGGGAATGATTGCACATCGAGATTTCGCCGAATGCCACAGCGGCGCGCACGGCGCCGTCTTCACGCTCATCGACATAGAACACGTAGTGATAGAGCCGTGTTGCCTTCAGCCGTTCCGTGTCTTCGTGGCTGAGGATCAGCAGTGGATAGCGGCCGATCTCGGTGCCTTCGCGAAGGGACTGGGCAGCAAACAGTCCGCGGCCATGCAGGGGCGAGGTGCGAACCTCGGCGCGGGCCCCTCCGGTGAGTGGTGACATGCGCGTGCTTCTAGCATGCGCTGAAGCGCGCGCCAGCAGGGTCAGGCGGGATTTTCTTCGGCTGCGGGTTCGGGCGCCTTCTCAGCCGGTTTTTTCGCCTTGGGGTCCCATTTGTGCATCTTCGTAATCATGCAGCGCTGCGGTCCGAGTGTGCCGCCCATGGCCCGGCTCACGATGATTGCATCGCCGGGGGTCAGGCAGCTTGTCGGTGCATCGAGTGCTATGGCCTCCGCGCTGTCGAGGTCCAGGCAGCTGCCGGCGACCTCGACCAGATACCGGTCGCGACCCTCATGCAGGACAACCGAATCCCGGGAGTTCATGCTGAACCCGTCAACGTTCGAAGCAAAACATATGCGCTTGGTCTCCTCGCCGAGCCGCGGGTCGTCAGCGAACTTGGCGATGCCCCTCGGGCTGGCAGTGCCGGGCGTGCTGGAACAGGCGGCGAGGGCGGCGGCAGCGGCGATCAGGGGCAGGGCGCGAAGCATGGCAGGTTTCCAGGCAGGCAGAAGCGGGGTTGCATCGCCAGTAAGCGCCGGTTTGCGCCCTGCCGCAACCGGCTCACGGAGACTTGAACTTTTGCCCGGAGGGTCCTAGCAGGCGGGCTTGACGCTAAGAGGCCCAAGATGACCGATCTCACCGCCCTGACCCTTGCCGAAGCGCTGGACGGGCTGACATCGAAACAGTTCTCTTCGCTGGAGATCACCGAGGCCTTTATCAAGGCCATCGAGGCTTCCCGCGTGCTCAACGCCTATGTCGTGGAAACGCCGGAGAAGGCCCGCGAGATGGCAAAGGCCTCCGATGCCCGCCGCGCCAAGGGCAAGGCCGGCCGCCTCGAAGGCGCGCCGCTGGGCATCAAGGACCTCTACTGCACCAAGGGTGTGCGCACGACCGCCTGCTCGAACATCCTCGGCGAATTCACGCCGACCTACGAGTCCACCGTCACCCAGAACCTGTGGAATGAGGGCGCGGTGATGCTCGGCAAGCTCAACATGGACGAATTCGCGATGGGCTCGTCGAACGAGACCTCGCGCTTCGGCCCGCCGATCAACCCCTGGCGCCGCAAGGGTGACAATCAGGGGCTCACGCCGGGCGGCTCATCCGGCGGTTCCGCCGCGGCCGTTTCCGGAAATCTCTGCCTTGCCGCCACCGCCTCCGACACCGGCGGCTCGATCCGCCAGCCCGCATCCTTTACCGGCACGGTTGGCATCAAGCCGACCTATGGCCGCGCCAGCCGTTACGGCATGGTGGCGTTTGCGTCCTCGCTCGATCAGGCGGGGCCAATTGCCAAGACGGTGGATGACAGCGCCCTCCTGCTCGAAATCATGTGCAGCCATGACCCGAAGGATTCGACCTCGCTGAACATCAGGACGCCGGACTGGCGCAGCGATGTGCGCAAGGGCGTGAAGGGCATGAAGATCGGCATTCCGAAGGAATACCGGATCGAAGGCCTCTCGGAAGAAATCGACGCGCTCTGGCAGCAGGGCATCAAGTGGCTGAATGAAGCCGGCGCGGAAATCGTCGATATCTCCCTTCCGCACACGAAATATGCGCTGCCCGCCTATTACATCGTCGCGCCCGCCGAAGCCTCGTCCAACCTCGCCCGCTATGACGGCATGCGCTACGGCGCGCGCGTCGAGGGCAACAACCTGACCGGCACTTACGAAGGCACCCGCGCGAGCGGCTTCGGCAAGGAAGTGCAGCGCCGCCTGATGATCGGCACCTATGTGCTCTCGGCCGGCTACTACGAC